>NZ_JBEXEA010000028.1:0-116442 GCF_040606035.1 Streptomyces sp. NPDC005483 | reverse complement strand
GGTGGCCGGAACCGTGAAGTTCCGGCCACCCCGGCGGCACGTTTCTGCTGAGGCTGGGAGCGGCTCAGCTCTCCTCGTGGGACACCGCGCGACGCGCGTCCGCGTCCAGTACGCCCCAGCTGATCAGCTGCTCGGTGAGGACCGAGGGCGACTGGTCGTAGATGACGGCGAGTGTGCGCAGGTCGTCCTGGCGGATCGAGAGCACCTTGCCGTTGTAGTCACCGCGCTGCGACTGGATCGTGGCGGCGTAGCGCTGGAGGGGGCCCGCCTTCTCGGCCGGGACGTGGGCCAGCCGCTCCAGGTCCAGGACCAGCTTCGGCGGGGGCTCGGCGGCCCCGCCCGGAGTGGTGCCGGGCAGCAGCTCCTGCACCGGAACGCCGTAGAAATCCGCCAACTCGGCAAGACGCTGCACGGTCACCGCGCGGTCGCCGCGCTCGTACGAACCGACCACGACCGCCTTCCAGCGTCCCTGGGACTTCTCCTCGACACCGTGGAGGGAAAGGCCCTGCTGGGTGCGGATGGCCCGGAGCTTGGCCCCGAGCTGTTTGGCGTATTCGCTGGACATATAGCTCCCCGGACACTGGATCGACGCGGCCGCAGTGGTTTCGAGCCGCGCGTCTGGTAACTCACTGTGAGGTTACGCAGCGTGACTCTTGCGCGTCAAGCCGAATGGTCCACACCGGCTCTTCCGTGAGGGTGGTGGCTGATTGAGCCAAGGGGGTGATCGGGGGCCTCGTTCGGGCCTGCTACCGTGGATGGCGCAAATCCGACGTCCTTTAAGGTCCGTCCCGTGAGGCGGAGAAGGAGGTCCGTTTCGTATGGACAAGCAGGACACTTCCGACATCCAGGCGTCCGATGCCCGGCCCGTTCTCGAAGGCCCCGACATCGCGCGTGTGCTGACCCGTATCGCCCACGAGATCGTCGAACGCGCCAAGGGCGCCGACGACGTGGTGCTCCTCGGCATCCCCACCCGAGGCGTCTTCCTCGCCCAGCGGCTCGCCGTGAAGCTGGAGGAGATCACCGACCGCAGGATTCCGGTCGGTTCGCTCGACATCACCATGTACCGCGACGATCTGCGCATGCATCCGCCGCGAGCGCTGGCCCGTACCGAGATCCCCGGTGACGGCATCGACGGCCGGCTGGTCGTCCTCGTCGACGACGTGCTCTTCTCCGGGCGTACCATCCGCGCCGCCCTGGACGCACTGAACGACATCGGGCGCCCCCGCGCGGTGCAGCTCGCGGTCCTCGTCGACAGAGGCCACCGCGAACTGCCCATCCGCGCCGACTACGTCGGCAAGAACCTCCCCACGTCGTTGCGGGAGACGGTCAAGGTCCAGCTCGTCGAGGAGGACGGTCGCGACACCGTGCTGCTCGGCGTGAAGCAGACCTAGCAGCAGGTGCGCGGGGGCACTTTTCGGTGCGCCCTCACCTGCCCGGATCCTCCCGATACCTGAACTGCCTTACGGAGCCTGACAGATGCAGCGTCATCTCATCTCGGCCGCCGACCTCACCCGCGACGACGCCGTCCTCCTCCTCGACACCGCCGAGGAGATGGCCCGGGTCGCCGACCGGCCGATCAAGAAGCTGCCGACCCTGCGCGGCCGCACGATCGTCAACCTCTTCTTCGAGGACTCCACGCGTACGCGTATCTCCTTCGAGGCCGCCGAGAAGCGTCTCTCGGCGGACGTCATCAACTTCACCGCCAAGGGCTCCAGCGTGTCCAAGGGCGAGTCCCTCAAGGACACCGCCCAGACGCTGGAGGCCATGGGCGTCGACGCCGTCGTCATCCGCCACGGTGCCTCCGGAGCGCCGTACCGCCTCGCCAACTCCGGCTGGATCGACGCGGCCGTCATCAACGCCGGCGACGGCACCCACCAGCACCCCACCCAGGCCCTGCTGGACGCGTTCACCATGCGCCGCAGGCTCGTCGGACGGGACGCCGGGATCGGCCAGGACCTCGCCGGCAAGCGCATCACGATCGTCGGGGACGTCCTGCACAGCCGTGTCGCCCGCTCCAACGTCGACCTGCTGCACACCCTCGGCGCCGAGGTCACCCTCGTCGCCCCGCCCACCCTGGTGCCGGTCGGCGTGGAGACCTGGCCGTGCGAGGTGTCGTACGACCTGGACAGCACGCTCGCCAAGTCCGACGCGGTGATGATGCTGCGTGTCCAGCGCGAGCGCATGAACGCCGCGTTCTTCCCGACCGAGCGCGAGTACTCGCGGCGCTACGGCCTCGACGGTGACCGCATGGCGCGGATGCCGGAGCACGCCATCGTGATGCACCCCGGCCCGATGGTCCGCGGCATGGAGATCACCGCCGAGGTCGCCGACTCCGACCGCTGCACCGTCGTCGAGCAGGTCGCAAACGGAGTCTCCATCCGGATGGCCGTTCTGTACCTGCTGCTCGGTGGAAACGAGCCTGCCGTCAGCCACACCCGTGTCGAGGAGAAGTAAGTCACATGAGCAAGATCCTGATCCGTGGTGCGAAGGTCCTCGGCGGCGAGCCGCAGGACGTGCTGATCGACGGTTCTGTCATCGAGGCGGTCGGTACGGGGCTGCCCGCCGAGGGCGCCGAGGTCGTCGAGGCGGCCGGCAAGGTGCTCCTGCCTGGCCTCGTCGACCTGCACACCCATCTGCGTGAGCCCGGCCGTGAGGACTCCGAGACCGTGCTGACCGGCACGCGCGCGGCGGCCTCCGGCGGCTACACGGCCGTGTTCGCCATGGCCAACACCTTCCCGGTCGCCGACACCGCCGGTGTGGTCGAGCAGGTCTACCGGCTGGGCCAGGAGCACGGCTACTGCGACGTGCAGCCCATCGGCGCCGTCACCGTCGGCCTGGAGGGGCGCAAGCTCGCCGAACTGGGCGCCATGCACGAGTCGGCGGCCGGTGTGACCGTCTTCTCCGACGACGGCAAGTGCGTCGACGACGCCGTGATCATGCGGCGCGCGCTGGAGTACGTGAAGGCCTTCGGCGGGGTCGTCGCCCAGCACGCGCAGGAGCCGCGGCTGACCGAGGGCGCCCAGATGAACGAGGGCATCGTCTCCGCCGAGCTGGGGCTCGGTGGCTGGCCCGCGGTGGCCGAGGAGTCGATCATCGCCCGGGACGTCCTGCTCGCCGAGCACGTCGGCTCCCGCGTGCACATCTGCCACCTGTCGACCGCCGGGTCCGTCGAGATCGTGCGCTGGGCCAAGTCCCGCGGTATCGACGTCACCGCCGAGGTCACCCCGCACCACCTGCTCCTCACCGACGAGCTGGTACGGACGTACAACCCGGTCTACAAGGTGAACCCGCCGCTGCGCACCGAGCGCGACGTGCTCGCCCTGCGCGAGGCCCTGGCCGACGGCACCATCGACATCGTCGCCACCGACCACGCCCCGCACCCGCACGAGGACAAGGACTGCGAGTGGGCCGCCGCCGCCATGGGCATGGTCGGCCTGGAGACCGCGTTGTCAGTGGTGCAGGAGACCATGGTGGACACCGGGCTCCTCGACTGGGCAGGGGTCGCCGAGCGCATGTCCGTCACGCCCGCCCGCATCGGGCAGGCCACGGGGCACGGCCGTCCCGTCTCGGCTGGTGAGCCCGCCAACCTCACGCTGGTCGACACGGCATACCGTGGGTCGGTGGACCCCGCGGGCTTCGCCTCGCGCAGCCGCAACACTCCGTACGAGGGGCGTGAGCTGCCGGGCCGCGTCACGCACACGTGGCTCCGGGGCAAGGCCACGCTCGTCGACGGGAAGCTCACGTGACATCTGAAATCCTGCTGGCCGCCGGTCTCGCAGCCGAGAGGAAGTCGGCCGAGGTCACCGACTGGGCCGCCCGCATCGGCTGGCTCGTCGGTCTCGCCCTCTTCGTCGCGCTCGTCTACTGGCTGATGCGCGAGGGCTGGAAGTGGCGCGGCACGCTCCAGGGAGACCTGCCCGAGCTGCCCACCGCGCCGGAAGACCCCGGCCCGGTGAGACTGAGCATGAGCGGCCGGTACCACGGCTCCACCACCGCCGGGCAGTGGCTCGACCGGATCGTGGCGCATGGCCTCGGCACCCGCAGCCGGGTCGAGCTCACGCTGACGGATGCGGGACTGGACGTCGTCCGCCCCGGCGCGACCGACTTCTTCATCCCGCGCGAGGCCCTGCGGGAGGCCGTGCTCGGCAAGGGCATCGCCGGCAAGGTCCTGACCGAGGGCGGGCTGCTCCTGGTGACCTGGGCGCACGGCGAGCGGCTGATCGACTCGGGGTTCCGCTCGGACCACGCGGCCGAGCACACCGACTGGGTCGACACCATTAACTCCATGATCAACAAGACGGAAACGGAAGGCGCACGATGACGACCTCCACAAGGGGGGCCTCGAAGGTCCCCGCGGTACTCGTCCTGGAGGACGGCCGGGTCTTCCGCGGCCGTTCCTACGGGGCCGTGGGGGAGACCTTCGGCGAGGCCGTGTTCTCCACCGGCATGACCGGCTACCAGGAGACCCTGACCGACCCCTCGTACGCCCGGCAGATCGTCGTCGCGACCGCCCCGCAGATCGGCAACACCGGCTGGAACGACGAGGACGACGAGTCCCGCCGCATCTGGGTCTCCGGGTACGTCGTGCGCGACCCCGCGCGCGTGCCGTCCAACTGGCGGGCCAAGCGCTCCCTGGACGACGAGCTGGTCGCGCAGGGCGTCGTCGGGATCTCCGGCATCGACACCCGCGCCCTCACCCGCCACCTGCGCGAGCGCGGCTCCATGCGCTCCGGGATCTTCTCCGGCGAGGCGATCGCCGCCGAGTCCGAGCTCGTCGCGCGGGTGCAGGCCCAGCCGCACATGAAGGGCGCCTCGCTGTACGAGGAGGTCGCCACCGAGGAGACGTACGTCGTCCCCGCGGTCGGCGAGAAGAGGTTCACCGTCGCCGCGATCGACCTCGGCATCAAGGGCATGACCCCGCACCGCATGGCCGAGCGGGGCATCGAGGTGCACGTGCTGCCGGCCACGGCCACCGCGGAGGAGGTCTACGCCGTCGGCCCCGACGGGGTCTTCTTCTCCAACGGGCCCGGTGACCCGGCCACCGCCGACGGCCCGGTCGCGCTCATGACCGCCGTCCTGGAGCGCAGGACGCCGCTGTTCGGCATCTGCTTCGGCAACCAGATCCTCGGCCGGGCCCTCGGCTTCGGCACCTACAAGCTGAAGTACGGCCACCGGGGCATCAACCAGCCCGTGCAGGACCGTACGACCGGCAAGGTCGAGGTCACCGCGCACAACCACGGATTCGCCGTGGACGCGCCGCTCGACAAGGTCAGCGAGACCAAGTTCGGCCGTGCCGAGGTCTCCCACGTCTGCCTGAACGACGACGTCGTGGAGGGGCTCCAGCTGCTCGACCAGCCGGCCTTCTCCGTGCAGTACCACCCCGAAGCGGCAGCGGGCCCGCACGACGCCGCCTACCTGTTCGACCGCTTCGTATCACTGATGGAGGGCCAGCGTGCCTAAGCGCACCGATATCCAGTCCGTCCTGGTCATCGGCTCCGGCCCGATCGTCATCGGCCAGGCCGCCGAGTTCGACTACTCCGGCACCCAGGCGTGCCGCGTGCTCAAGGCCGAGGGCCTGCGCGTCATCCTCGTCAACTCCAACCCGGCGACGATCATGACCGACCCGGAGATCGCCGACGCCACCTACGTCGAGCCGATCACCCCGGAGTTCGTCGAGAAGATCATCGCCAAGGAGCGCCCCGACGCCCTGCTGCCCACCCTGGGCGGCCAGACGGCCCTCAACACCGCGATCTCGCTGCACGGGGCCGGCACCCTCGACAAGTACGGCGTCGAGCTGATCGGCGCCAACGTCGAGGCGATCAACAAGGGCGAGGACCGCGACCTGTTCAAGGACGTCGTGGAGGAGGTCCGCAAGAAGATCGGGCACGGCGAGTCCGCCCGCTCGGTCATCTGCCACTCCATGGACGACGTCCTCAAGGGCGTCGACACGCTCGGCGGCTACCCGGTCGTCGTCCGCCCGTCCTTCACGATGGGCGGCGCCGGCTCCGGCTTCGCGC
The DNA here is from genome assembly GCF_040606035.1 of Streptomyces sp. NPDC005483. Classification (NCBI taxonomy): domain Bacteria; kingdom Bacillati; phylum Actinomycetota; class Actinomycetes; order Kitasatosporales; family Streptomycetaceae; genus Streptomyces; species Streptomyces sp. NPDC005483. The sequence goes on along the minus strand of NZ_JBEXEA010000028.1, from coordinate 110,425 downwards.
ACGACGAGGAGGAGCTGCGCCGCATCGCCGGCCAGGGCCTGACCCTCTCGCCGACCACCGAGGTGCTCCTGGAGGAGTCCATCCTCGGCTGGAAGGAGTACGAACTGGAGCTGATGCGCGACAAGAACGACAACGTCGTGGTCGTCTGCTCCATCGAGAACTTCGACCCCATGGGCGTGCACACCGGCGACTCGATCACCGTCGCGCCCGCCATGACGCTCACCGACCGCGAGTACCAGGTACTGCGCGACGTCGGCATCGCGATCATCCGCGAGGTCGGCGTCGACACGGGCGGCTGCAACATCCAGTTCGCGGTGGACCCCGAGGACGGCCGCGTGATCGTCATCGAGATGAACCCGCGCGTGTCGCGGTCGTCGGCGCTCGCCTCCAAGGCGACCGGCTTCCCGATCGCCAAGATCGCCGCGAAGCTCGCCGTCGGCTACACGCTCGACGAGATCCCCAACGACATCACCGAGCAGACCCCGGCCTCCTTCGAGCCGACCCTCGACTACGTGGTCGTCAAGGCCCCCCGGTTCGCCTTCGAGAAGTTCCCGTCCGCCGACTCCACGCTGACGACCACCATGAAGTCCGTCGGCGAGGCCATGGCGATCGGCCGCAACTTCACCGAGGCCTTCCAGAAGGCGCTGCGCTCGCTGGAGAAGAAGGGCAGCCAGTTCACCTTCGTGGGCGACCCCGGCGACAAGGCGGCCCTCCTGGAGGAGTCCGTACGGCCCACCGACGGCCGTATCAACACCGTCATGCAGGCCATCCGCGCGGGCGCCACGCCCGAGGAGGTCTTCGCGTACACGAAGATCGACCCCTGGTTCGTCGACCAGCTCTTCCTGATCAAGGAGGTCGCGGACGAGCTGGCCTCCGCTGAGCGTCTGGACGCCGATCTCCTCGCCGAGGCCAAGCGGCACGGCTTCTCCGACCAGCAGATCGGCGAGATCCGCGGCCTGCGCGAGGACGTGGTGCGCGAGGTGCGGCACGCGCTCGGCGTACGCCCGGTCTACAAGACCGTCGACACCTGCGCGGCCGAGTTCGCCGCGAAGACGCCGTACTTCTACTCCTCCTACGACGAGGAGAGCGAGGTCGCCCCGCGCGAGAAGCCCGCGGTGATCATCCTGGGCTCGGGTCCGAACCGCATCGGCCAGGGCATCGAGTTCGACTACTCCTGCGTGCACGCGTCCTTCGCGCTGTCGGACGCCGGGTACGAGACGGTGATGGTCAACTGCAACCCGGAGACCGTCTCCACCGACTACGACACCTCCGACCGGCTGTACTTCGAGCCGCTCACCCTGGAGGACGTCCTGGAGATCGTCCACGCGGAGCAGCAGGCAGGGCCGGTCGCGGGCGTCATCGTGCAGCTCGGCGGCCAGACCCCGCTGGGCCTGGCGCAGGCGCTCAAGGACAACGGCGTGCCGGTCGTGGGCACCTCACCCGAGGCGATCCACGCCGCCGAGGACCGCGGCGCCTTCGGCCGGGTCCTCGCCGAGGCGGGCCTCCCGGCCCCCAAGCACGGCACCGCCACCACCTTCGCGGGCGCCAAGGCCATCGCGGACGAGATCGGCTACCCGGTCCTCGTACGGCCCTCCTACGTCCTCGGCGGCCGCGGCATGGAGATCGTCTACGACGAGACCCGCCTGGAGTCCTACATCGCCGAGTCGACCGAGATCAGCCCCTCGCGGCCGGTCCTGGTCGACCGGTTCCTGGACGACGCGATCGAGATCGACGTCGACGCCCTCTACGACGGCCAGGAGCTCTACCTGGGCGGCGTCATGGAGCACATCGAGGAGGCCGGTATCCACTCCGGCGACTCGGCGTGCGCGCTGCCGCCGATCACCCTGGGCGGCTTCGACATCAAGCGCCTGCGGGCCTCCACGGAGGCCATCGCGCGCGGGGTGGGCGTCCGGGGCCTGATCAACATCCAGTTCGCGATGGCCGGCGACATCCTCTACGTCCTGGAGGCCAACCCGCGCGCGTCCCGCACCGTCCCCTTCACCTCGAAGGCGACCGCGGTGCCGCTCGCCAAGGCCGCCGCCCGGATCTCGCTGGGCGCGACCGTCTCCGAACTGCGCGCCGAGGGCCTGCTCCCGGCCAACGGCGACGGCGGCGAGCTCCCGCTGGACGCGCCGATCTCCGTCAAGGAGGCCGTCATGCCGTGGTCGCGCTTCCGCGACATCCACGGCCGTGGCGTCGACACGGTCCTCGGCCCGGAGATGCGCTCCACCGGCGAGGTCATGGGCATCGACTCCGTCTTCGGCACGGCGTACGCCAAGTCGCAGGCGGGTGCCTACGGCCCGCTGCCGACCAAGGGGCGCGCCTTCATCTCGGTCGCCAACCGCGACAAGCGCTCGATGATCTTCCCGGCGCGCGAGCTGGTCGCCCACGGCTTCGAGCTGCTCGCCACCTCCGGCACCGCCGAGGTCCTCAAGCGCAACGGCATCAACGCCACCGTCGTGCGCAAGCAGTCCGAGGGCACCGGCCCGAACGGCGAGAAGACCATCGTCCAGCTCATCCACGACGGCGAGGTCGACCTGATCGTCAACACCCCGTACGGCACCGGCGGCCGCCTCGACGGCTACGAGATCCGTACGGCGGCCGTGGCGCGGTCGGTCCCGTGTCTGACGACGGTCCAGGCGCTCGCCGCAGCCGTCCAGGGCATCGACGCCCTCAACCACGGCGACGTGGGCGTCCGTTCGCTCCAGGAACACGCGCAGCATCTGACCGCGGCCCGCGACTAGCAGCCCTGAGGGGGACACCGGAAACGGTGTCCCCCTCTTCGTGAGGACACCATGTACAAGATCTTCTTCAATCTCGTCTTCAAGCACATGGACCCCGAGAAGGCCCATCACCTCGCCTTCCGCTGGATCCGGCTCGCGGTCCGCGTCCCCGTGCTGCGCACCTTCGTCGCGGCCGCCCTCGCGCCCCGCCACAAGGAACTGCGCACCGAGGCCTTCGGGCTGCGCATGCACGGCCCCTTCGGGCTCGCCGCGGGCTTCGACAAGAACGCGGTCGCGATCGACGGCATGGCGATGCTGGGCTTCGACCACATCGAGATCGGCACGGTGACGGGGGAGGCCCAGCCGGGCAACCCCAGGAAGCGGCTGTTCCGCCTCGTGCAGGACCGCGCGCTCATCAACCGCATGGGCTTCAACAACGAGGGGTCACTGGCCGTCGCGGCCCGTCTGGCGTCCCGCGAGCCGGTCTTCAAGACCGTCGTGGGCGTCAACATCGGCAAGACCAAGGTCGTCCCCGAGGCCGAGGCGATCGGCGACTACGTGAAGTCGGCGGAGCGCCTCGCGCCCTTCGCCGACTACCTGGTCGTGAACGTGTCGTCGCCCAATACACCCGGCCTGCGCAACCTTCAGGCCACCGAGGCGCTGCGACCGCTTTTGACCGCCGTCCGGGAGGCCGCCGACCGGATCGTCGCGCACCGCCGTGTCCCGCTCCTGGTGAAGATCGCGCCCGACCTCGCCGACGAGGACGTCGACGCGGTCGCCGACCTGGCCGTCGAGCTCGACCTGGACGGCATCATCGCCACCAACACCACCATCGCGCGCGAGGGACTCGGTCTGGCCTCCGGACCCGCCCTGGTGAAGGAGACGGGGGGCCTCTCCGGAGCCCCCCTCAAGGAGCGCTCCCTGGAGGTCCTCAGGCGTCTGTACGCGCGTGTGGGCGACCGGATCACCCTGGTGGGCGTCGGGGGCGTCGAGGACGCCGAGGACGCCTGGCAGCGCATCCTGGCCGGTGCCACGCTGGTCCAGGGCTACAGCGCCTTCGTCTACGAGGGGCCCTTCTGGGCCCGCACCATCCACAAGGGCCTCGCCGCGCGCCTGCGCACGAGCCCCCACGCCACCCTCGCCGACGCGGTCGGCGCCGACGTGAGGAACATCACCGTATGACCGAGCCCTTCGGAGCCCGTCTGCGTCGCGCCATGGACGAGCGCGGCCCGCTGTGCGTGGGGATCGACCCGCACGCCTCGCTGCTCACCGAGTGGGGCCTGAACGACGACGTGGCCGGTCTGGAGCGGTTCAGCCGCACGGTCGTCGAGGCGCTGTCCGACCGGGTCGCCGTGTTCAAGCCCCAGAGCGCGTTCTTCGAGCGCTTCGGCTCCCGAGGTGTCGCCGTCCTGGAGAAGACCGTCCAGGAGGCCCGCGCGGCCGGTGCGCTGGTCCTCATGGACGCCAAGCGCGGTGACATCGGCTCGACCATGGCCGCGTACGCCGAGGCCTTCCTGCGCAAGGACTCCCCGCTGTTCTCGGACGCGCTGACCGTGTCCCCGTACCTCGGCTACGGCTCGCTCTCGCCGGCGATCGCGCTGGCGCGCGAGAGCGGCACGGGTCTGTTCGTGCTCGCCCTGACCTCCAACCCGGAGGGCCGCGAGGTCCAGCACGCGGTCCGCGCGGACGGCCGGAACGTCGGCGCGACCATGCTGGCCCACCTGGCCGCCGAGAACACGGGGGAGGAGCCCCTGGGGTCCTTCGGCGCCGTCGTCGGTGCCACGCTGGGCGATCTGTCGTCGTACGACCTGGACATCAACGGCCCGCTCCTCGCGCCCGGTGTCGGCGCTCAGGGGGCCACCCCGGCCGATCTTCCCCGGGTCTTCGGGGCGGCGATCCGCAACGTCGTCCCGAACGTCAGCCGGGGGGTGCTGCGGCACGGTCCCGACGCCGGTGCGCTGCGCGCCTCCGCCGAACGGTTCGCGGACGAGATCCGGTCCGCGCAGCCGACGGGCTGAGGCGGTCGTCGGAGGACCGGATGGAGCCTTCGCGACGGCCGTCGCGGATGTTCGACTCCCCGGTTCGAGTCCTCCGACGTGTGGTCCGAGGCCCGCTTGAGTCTGAATACATCCTCAAATCATGGGCATTATGTCAGAAATGTCCGACCTGGCGCAGGCTGACCAGGACTTTTCCGCTGTTCTCGCTGACTCTGGCGGACTTGCCCGCTAGTCTCCGACGCAGAGTCAACGGGCAAGCGTGTTGCTCGTGGCTCCCCAGGTGTGGGGCGACTAGGTTCCTCACCGGTCCGTATCCGACAGTTCGACATCCGAGGTGACGTAGGCGTGGCTCTTCCGCCCCTTACCCCTGAACAGCGCGCAGCCGCGCTCGAAAAGGCCGCCGCGGCTCGCCGGGAGCGGGCCGAGGTCAAGAATCGACTCAAGCACTCCGGCGCCTCCCTGCACGAGGTCATCAAGCAGGGCCAGGAGAACGACGTCATCGGCAAGATGAAGGTCTCCGCCCTGCTCGAGTCCCTTCCGGGCGTGGGCAAGGTCCGCGCCAAGCAGATCATGGAGCGACTCGGTATCTCCGAGAGCCGTCGTGTACGCGGCCTCGGCTCCAACCAGATCGCTTCGCTGGAGCGTGAGTTCGGCAGCACCGGTTCCTGAACCGGGTCACTCCGGACAGGGAGTCCCGGGCACTCCGGGATTACTGGAATAATCGCTGCATGGCTGCAACATTCCGGGGGACGACCCCCGAGCCCCCGGACGTACGTCCGCGGCTGACCGTGCTCTCCGGCCCCTCAGGGGTCGGCAAGAGCACGGTCGTCGCCCATATGCGCAAGGAACACCCCGAGGTCTGGCTCTCGGTGTCGGCGACGACCCGCAAGCCACGCCCCGGCGAGAAGCACGGCGTCCACTACTTCTTCGTCACCGACGAGGAGATGGACAAGCTGATCGCCAACGGCGAGCTGCTGGAATGGGCGGAGTTCGCCGGCAACCGCTACGGCACGCCGCGTGCGGCCGTGCTGGAGCGGCTGGAGGCGGGCGAGCCCGTCCTCCTGGAGATCGACCTCCAGGGTGCCCGGCAGGTCCGTGAGTCCATGACGGACGCCCAGCTGGTGTTCCTGGCTCCTCCCTCCTGGGAGGAGCTGGTGCGCAGACTCACCGGACGTGGCACCGAGCCGCCCGAGGTGATCGAGCGCCGCCTGGAGGCGGCGAAGATCGAACTGGCGGCAGAACCCGAGTTCGATGTGACCTTGGTCAACACCTCCGTCGAGGACGTGGCTCGCGAGCTGCTAGCCTTGATGGATGTTGTGTGATCGTGCCTGCTCGTTGAGGCCTGATCATTCGCACTGATTCTTTCCCATCCATCGGAAGGTAGAGCGTGTCCTCTTCCATCTCCGCGCCCGAGGGCATCATCAACCCGCCGATCGACGAGCTCCTCGAGGCCACTGACTCGAAGTACAGCCTCGTGATCTACGCGGCCAAGCGGGCCCGCCAGATCAACGCGTACTACTCGCAGCTCGGCGAGGGTCTGCTTGAGTACGTCGGTCCGCTGGTGGACACCCACGTCCACGAGAAGCCGCTCTCGATCGCCCTCCGCGAGATCAACGCGGGTCTGCTGACGTCCGAGGCTGTCGAAGGCCCGGCGCAGTAGTTTTTTCAGCTTGGTTTTCCACAGGCCCGGCAGTCACGCTGCCGGGCCTGTGGTGTGTCATGGGTGTCATACGTTTCCGAGCCGGGGAGAGACGGTGGACAAGCCGAAGGTCGTGCTGGGGGTCAGCGGCGGCATCGCCGCGTACAAGGCCTGCGAGCTGCTGAGAAGGCTCACGGAGTCCGGCCACGACGTCCGCGTCGTCCCCACCGCCTCCGCGCTGCACTTCGTGGGCGCCCCCACCTGGTCCGCCCTCTCCGGCAAGCCGGTCTCGACCGAGGTCTGGGACGACGTCCACGAGGTCCCGCACGTCCGCATCGGGCAGCACGCCGACCTCGTGGTCGTGGCCCCGGCGACGGCCGACATGCTCGCCAAGGCGGCGCACGGCCTGGCGGACGACCTGCTCACCAACACCCTCCTCACGGCCCGCTGCCCGGTCGTCTTCGCGCCGGCCATGCACACCGAGATGTGGGAGCACCCGGCCACCCAGGAGAACGTGGCGACGCTGCGCCGCCGCGGCGCCGTCGTGATCGAACCGGCCGTCGGCCGTCTGACCGGCGTCGACACCGGCAAGGGCCGGCTGCCGGAACCCGCCGAGATCTTCGAGGTCTGCCGCCGCGTGCTGGCCCGCGGTGTCACCGAGCCCGACCTCAAGGGTCGGCACGTCGTCGTCAGCGCCGGCGGCACCCGCGAGCCCCTCGACCCGGTCCGCTTCCTCGGCAACCGCTCCTCCGGCAAGCAGGGGTACGCCCTCGCCCGCACCGCGGCGGCGCGCGGCGCCCGGGTCACGCTGGTCGCGGCGAACACCGGGATGCCGGACCCGGCCGGCGTGGACGTCGTCCCCGTGGGGACCGCCGTACAGCTGCGCGAAGCGGTCCTGAAGGCGGCGGCCGACGCCGACGCGGTCGTCATGGCGGCGGCGGTCGCGGACTTCCGGCCGCAGACGTACGCGGCCGGAAAGATCAAGAAGAAGGACGGTCAGGACCCCGAGCCCATCGTGCTGGTGCGCAATCCGGACATCCTCGCCGAGATCTCGGCCGACCGCGCCCGTCCCGGCCAGGTGATCGTCGGATTCGCCGCCGAGACCGACGACGTGCTGGCCAACGGCCGTACCAAGCTGGAGCGCAAGGGCTGCGACCTCCTCGTCGTCAACGAGGTGGGCGAGCGTAAGACCTTCGGGTCGGAGGAGAACGAGGCGGTCGTGCTGGGCGCCGACGGCAGCGAGACTCCGGTACCGCACGGGCCGAAGGAGTTCCTGGCCGAAACCGTGTGGGACCTGGTGGTGGGGCGCCTGCACTGACGGTCTCATTCGCTTCTCGGTCCTCGAGAACCTCAGCCGCAGAGGTGTGGCGCCCCTGGCCAAGTCCACTCGGAATTGGGCACAATGCCCGTGCCGCAGGTCACAGCACTCCCGATGGGCGAGACAGGGGGGCCGTTGGCCGAGCACGACCGATAAACTGTTCCCGGACGGTGCCGGGCGCAGCCCCCGAGCCCGTCCGCCAATGATCAGCCAGCAGCCGCTGCAACCCCAGGGAGCGTTGTGTCCCGTCGTCTGTTCACCTCGGAGTCCGTGACCGAGGGCCACCCCGACAAGATCGCTGACCAGATCAGTGACACCATCCTCGACGCGCTCCTCAAGGAGGACCCGACCTCTCGGGTCGCCGTCGAGACGCTGATCACCACCGGTCTGGTGCACGTGGCCGGAGAGGTCACCACCAAGACCTACGCGCCGATCGCCCAGCTGGTCCGCGACAAGATCCTCGAGATCGGCTACGACTCCTCCAAGAAGGGCTTCGACGGCGCCTCCTGCGGTGTCTCCGTGTCGATCGGCGCGCAGTCCCCGGACATCGCGCAGGGCGTCGACACGGCGTACGAGAACCGGGTCGAGGGCGACGAGGACGAGCTGGACCGCCAGGGCGCGGGCGACCAGGGTCTGATGTTCGGGTACGCGACGGACGAAACCCCGACCCTGATGCCGCTGCCGATCTTCCTGGCGCACCGCCTCGCCAAGCGCCTGTCCGAGGTCCGCAAGAACGGCACCATCCCCTACCTGCGCCCGGACGGCAAGACGCAGGTCACCATCGAGTACGACGGCGACAAGGCCGTCCGTCTCGACACGGTCGTCGTCTCCTCGCAGCACGCGTCCGACATCGACCTGGAGTCCCTGCTGGCCCCCGACATCCGCGAGTTCGTCGTGGAGCCGGAGCTCAAGGCGCTCCTGGACGAGGGCATCAAGCTGGAGACGGAGAACTACCGTCTCCTGGTCAACCCCACCGGCCGCTTCGAGATCGGCGGCCCGATGGGTGACGCGGGTCTGACCGGCCGCAAGATCATCATCGACACGTACGGCGGCATGGCCCGCCACGGCGGCGGCGCCTTCTCCGGCAAGGACCCGTCCAAGGTGGACCGCTCGGCGGCGTACGCGATGCGCTGGGTCGCCAAGAACGTGGTCGCCGCGGGGCTCGCCTCCCGCTGCGAGGTCCAGGTCGCCTACGCCATCGGCAAGGCCGAGCCCGTGGGCCTGTTCGTCGAGACCTTCGGCACCGCGAAGGTCGACACAGACAAGATCGAGAAGGCGATCGACGAGGTCTTCGACCTCCGCCCGGCCGCCATCATCCGCGACCTCGACCTGCTGCGCCCGATCTACTCCCTGACGGCGGCGTACGGCCACTTCGGCCGTGAGCTCCCGGAGTTCACGTGGGAGAAGACGGACCGCGTGGAGGCGTTGCGGAAGGCTGCGGGCCTGTAGGCCCGCCCCACCCGTACGAGGCCCGGCCCCCAGGGGGCCGGGCCTCGGGCATGTCCGGCAACCGGCGCACCGCGACGGCGGACAGCACGGCCGACTGTCAGTGGGGTCTGGTACCAATGATGCTGTGAGCAGCGAGAACGGGTCGCAGGACGGGGGCGCCGAGGGAGCGCAGCCCGAGCAGCTTGCGCTCATTCGGGAGAGTGTGCGGAAGGCCAAGGTGCCGCGGGCCAAGCCGCGGACGTGGCGGGGGGCCGCGCTGGCCAAGGAGTTGCCGGTCGCGCGGGTGCTGGTCGACAAGGGCGTACTGCATCTCGACCGGTACTTCGACTACGCCGTGCCCGAGGAACTCGACGCGGACGCGCAGCCGGGGGTGCGGGTGCGGGTGCGGTTCGGGGCCGGGCGCGGGCGGGTCCGGGACGGGCGGCGTGAGGGCGGGGGGCTGATCGACGGGTTCCTGGTCGAGCGGCTCGCGGAATCGGACTACTCCGGACCGCTGGCGGCCCTCGCCCAGGTCGTCTCGCCCGAGCCGGTGCTCGGCGAGGAGCTTCTGGGACTCGCGCGGGCCGTCGCCGACCGCTATGCGGGCAGCCTCGCCGATGTGCTCCAGCTCGCCGTACCGCCTCGCAGCGCCCGGGCCGAGCAGCGGCCTTCACCTGAGCCCTTGCCGCCGCCCGCCGCGCCGGAGCCGGGATCCTGGGGGCGGTACGAGCGTGGGGACGCCTTTCTGGAGTCGCTGGCCTCGGGGGGCGCACCGCGCGCGGTGTGGAACGCCCTGCCCGGGCCGGAGTGGTGTGAGGAACTGGCGCGGGCCGTGGCCGCGACCCTGGCCTCGGGGCGGGGCGCGCTCGTCGTCGTGCCGGACGGACGAGCCGTCGCGCGCGTCGACGCCGCGCTCACCTCGGTGATGGGGGAGGGGCGGCATGCGGTCCTGACCGCCGATGCCGGGCCGGAGAAGCGGTATCGCGAGTGGCTGGCCGTGCGGCGGGGGGCGGTGCGGGCCGTGGTCGGGACGCGGGCCGCCATGTTCGCCCCGGTGCGGGACCTGGGGCTCGTCGCTCTCTGGGACGACGGCGACGACAGCCACAGTGAGCCGCACGCTCCGCAGCCGCATGCGCGCGAGGTGCTGTTGTTGCGGGCCGCGCAGGACAAGTGTGGTTTCCTGCTGGGGAGTTGGAGCTGCACCGTGGAGGCCGCGCAGCTCGTGGAGAGCGGGTGGGCCCGGCCGCTGGTGGCCTCGCGGGAGCAGGTGCGGGCGGTGGCTCCGCTGGTGCGGACCGTCGGGGACCAGGATCTCGCGCGGGACGAGGCCGCGCGGGCGGCCCGGCTGCCCACGCTCGCCTGGCAGGCCGTCAGAGAGGGCTTGCGGCACGGGCCGGTGCTCGTGCAGGTGCCCCGGCGGGGGTACGTGCCGCGGATGGCGTGCGCCAACTGCCGGGCGCCCGCGCGGTGTCGGCACTGCGCCGGACCGTTGGAGGGGCAGGAGTCCGGGGCGGCGCTGCGGTGCGGGTGGTGCGGGCGCGAGGAGGGGGCCTGGCACTGTCCGGAGTGCGGGGGGTTCCGGTTGCGGGCGCAGGTGGTGGGGGCCCGGCGCACCGCGGAGGAGCTGGGGCGGGCCTTTCCCGCGGTTCCCGTACGGACCTCCGGGCGTGAGCATGTCCTGGACACCGTGCCAGGGGCCCCGGCGCTGGTCGTGAGTACGCCGGGGGCCGAGCCGGTCGCCGAGGGCGGCTATGCGGCGGCGCTGTTGCTGGACGGGTGGGCCATGCTCGGCCGGCCGGACCTGCGGGCCGGGGAGGATGCGCTGAGGCGGTGGATCGCGGCGGCGGCGCTGGTGCGGGCGCAGGGAGCCGGGGGCACCGTGGTGGTGGTCGCCGAGCCCACCCTGCGGCCCGTGCAGGCGTTGGTGCGCTGGGACCCGGTCGGGCACGCGGTGCGGGAGTTGGGAGAGCGGGCCGAGTTGGGGTTCCCGCCCGTGTCGCGGATGGCCGCGGTGTCGGGGACGGGGGAGGCGCTCGCCGAGTTCCTGGCTGCTGTGGAACTGCCGGGTGAGGCAGAGGTGTTGGGCCCTGTGCCGTTGCCGGTGACGGCAGCGGCGGGGCCTCGGAGGGTGGGGGCGCCGCCGGTCGGAGAGCGGTGGGAGCGGGTGCTGGTGCGGGTTCCGCCGGGAAGGGGGGCCGCGTTGGCGGCCTCACTCAAGGCCGCGCAGGCTTCGCGGATGGCTCGGGGTGGGGGGAGCGGGGGCGAGGGGGCGGTGTGGGTGCGGATCGATCCGCCTGACATCGGGTGACGGGCCTGGTCGGGGGCGCGGGTGCGAAGGGGGCGCCGGACCGTCTGGCTGCGGGGACAGGGGCCCACGCGTCGCCGTGGAGACACTGCGAAGGTCGCGGGCGTGCGGGGCAGAGGTGGGCGCGGACATGCGTCTGCCCTCCCGGTCGTGGGGTGGGAGGGCAGAGAGGGAAGACGGGTCAGCCGTTGCGGGGGCTGGGGAAGGCTGTGGGCCTGGCCTCCTCACGGAGGGCGGGGCTGCCCGCGGTGGGCTGGGTCGGCATGGAGCGGGCCGCGGGGACCGTGGGGACCGCCGGCACGGTGGGGGCAGCGGTGTCGACGCCGACCGCGCGGGTTCCCGACGGCTCCGTGGCGCGCTCGGCGTCGGCCGTCGCCTGGGCCGTGGCGCGGCGGGCGCCGTAACGACGGTGGACCGCCTGCTTGGTGACGCCGAGCGCGGAGCCCACCGCGTCCCACGAGAAGCCGAGCGAGCGGTCGAAGTCGACCGCGGCCGTCACCAGGGTCTCGACGCTGTCCCGCAGTTCCTGCGCGAGACGGACCGTGGGAGCGGGGGCGCGTCCGTAGACGACGAAGCCCGTGGAGGGGCCGGAGCGGCGCGGACGGTAGACGTTGCCCAGCTGGGCGGTCAGGGTGCGCAGCGCGTCCACCTGCCGGCGGACCCGCTCGATGTCCCGCACCAGCAAGTGCAGGCTGGCCCGAGCCTGGGCGTCGTGGGTTGCGTGGTCGGCCATGAACAAGCCTCTCGAACCGGCGTTGAAAAGGATGGGGCCGCGATCGCGGCCCGTTGTGGTCAACTCTTTCTTGACCAACGCGTCTACGCTCCGCTGGTCACGCAGTGGGGGCGCACCGACATATGCGTGCGCCGGGGGCGAGGGGTTCGCGCCTTGGTCAGGAGGACGGGCCTCGCCTGAGGGGGCCCGCTCCGGCCGTGCGGCGGTCGGGGGCCCCGCCATACACTTGTGCGTTGCCCGTCGTCACCCGTCCGAGAGGCCCTGCCCACCCATGAAGCTCGTCTTCGCCGGTACCCCCGAGGTCGCCGTTCCCGCCCTGGACGCTCTCCTCGCCTCCGGGCGGCATGAGGTCGCCGCCGTCGTCACGCGACCGGACGCGCCGGCCGGGCGGGGGCGCAGGCTGGTCGCGAGTCCGGTCGCGGAGCGGGCCGCGGAGGCGGGGATCGAGGTGCTGAAGCCGGTCAAGCCGCGGGATCCCGAGTTCCTGGAGCGGCTTCGCGAGATCGCCCCGGACTGCTGCCCCGTCGTCGCCTACGGCGCCCTCCTGCCCCGCGTGGCCCTCGACATCCCCGCGCACGGCTGGGTCAACCTGCACTTCTCGCTGCTGCCGGCCTGGCGCGGGGCCGCTCCCGTGCAGCACTCCATCATGGCGGGGGACGAGCTCACGGGCGCTTCGACCTTCCTCATCGAAGAGGGGCTGGACTCCGGGCCGGTGTACGGCACGGTCACCGAGGAGATCCGGCACACCGACACCAGCGGTGACCTGCTGACCCGGCTCGCCTTCGCCGGCGCGGGGCTGCTCGCCGCCACGATGGACGGCATCGCGGACGGCACGCTGAAGGCCGTACCGCAGCCGTCCGAGGGCATCACCGTCGCCCCGAAGATCACCGTCGAGGACGCGCGGGTCGACTGGTCCGCGCCCGCGCTGCGGGTGGACCGGGTGGTGCGGGGGTGCCACCCCTCGCCCGGCGCCTGGACGACCTTCCGCGGCGAGCGGCTCAAGCTCATCCAGGTCCAGCCGGTCCCCGACCGTACGGATCTGGCCCCCGGCGCGCTCTCCGTCGGCAAGAACAGTGTGCACGTCGGTACCGGGTCGTACGGCGTGGAACTGCTGTGGGTGCAGGCGCAGGGGAAGAAGCCGATGAAGGCCGCGGACTGGGCGCGGGGTGTAAGGATCTCGGACGGGGAGACCGTCGGCGCGTGACGCGCGGGGCGTGACCGGCCGAGGGGGCTGCCCCGGCGCCGGTGACGTGGGTGCTCCGGGGTCACCCGGCTCGCGGCGGACGTACGCTTGGTGCGTCATCAGACCTTGAACCCGGAGCACCTTTTTCGTGAGCGACCAGCCCCGCCGGCCCCAGAAACCCGGCAAGCCCTACCGTCGGCCCCAGAAGGATCCCGTCCGCATCCTCGCCTTCGAGGCGCTGCGGGCCGTGGACGAGCGGGACGCGTACGCCAACCTCGTCCTGCCGCCGCTGTTGCGGAAGGCGCGGGAGAAGGGCGGCTTCGAGGCGCGGGACGCGGCGCTGGCCACCGAGCTCGTGTACGGGACACTGCGGCGGCAGGGGACGTACGACGCGATCATCGCCGAGTGCGTGGACCGGCCGCTCCGCGAGGTCGACCCGCCGGTCCTCGACGTGCTGAGCCTCGGGGCGCATCAGCTGCTCGGGACGCGCATCCCGACGCACGCCGCCGTGTCCGCCTCCGTCGAACTCGCGCGGGTCGTGCTCGGGGACGGACGGGCCAAGTTCGTCAACGCCGTGCTGCGGAAGGTCGCGCAGGACGATCTCGACGGCTGGGTCGCGAAGGTGGCTCCGCCCTACGACGACGACCCCGAGGACCATCTCGCCGTCGTCCACTCGCACCCCCGCTGGGTCGTCTCCGCGCTGTGGGACTCCCTGGGCGGCGGCCGGGCCGGCATCGAGCGGCTGCTGGAGGCCGACAACGAACGGCCCGAGGTGACCCTCGTCGCCCGGCCCGGGCGGTCCACCACCGGGGAACTGCTGCGCGAGGAGTCCGCCGTGGCGGGGCGCTGGTCGCCGTACGCCGTACGGCTGGCCGAGGGCGGTGAGCCCGGGGCCGTGGACGCCGTACGGGAGGGCCGGGCCGGGGTGCAGGACGAGGGCAGTCAGCTCGTCGCGCTGGCCCTCGCGAACGCGCCCTTGGAGGGGCGGGACGAGAAGTGGCTCGACGGGTGTGCGGGACCTGGTGGCAAGGCCGCGCTGCTCGCCGCGCTGGCCGCCGAGCGGGGCGCCATGCTGCTCGCCTCCGAGAAGCAGCCGCATCGGGCCGGGCTGGTGGCCAAGGCGCTCGCCGGGAATCCCGGGCCGTACCAGGTCATCGCAGCGGACGGGACCCGGCCGCCGTGGCAGCCGGGGAGTTTCGACCGGGTGCTGATGGACGTGCCGTGCACGGGGCTCGGGGCGTTGCGGCGGCGACCGGAGGCTCGGTGGCGGCGGCGGCCCGAGGATCTGGACGGGTTCGGGCCGTTGCAGCGGGGGTTGTTGAGCACGGCGTTGGACTCCGTCCGGGTGGGCGGGGTGGTGGGGTATGCGACCTGTTCTCCTCATCTCGCGGAGACGCGGGCGGTGGTGGAGGACGTGCTGAAGCAGTGGCCGGCCGCCGAGCTCGTCGATGCACGGCCGTTGTTTCCCGGTGTGCCGGAGCTGGGGGAGGGGCCGGACGTTCAGTTGTGGCCGCATGTGCACGGGACCGATGCGATGTATCTGGCGGTCATTCGCAGGACAGGGTGATCTAGTCGTGCGTCTGGCGCGCCGTCTCGGCTGGTCGCGCAGTTCCCCGCGCCCCTAGGTCGGTCGACTCACCGTTGGCCAGTTTGCTGGGCCACCACACCTTCTCGCCCACGTCCAGGAACAAGGACGTCACCAGGACCGACCTCACGATGAACGTGTCCAGCAGGACGCCCAGCGCCACCGCGAAGCCGATCTCCGCGAAGGCGACCATCGGGAGGGTGCCCAGGGCGGCGAAGGTGCCGGCCAGGACCAGGCCGGCGGAGGTGATGACCGCGCCGGTCGCGGCCAGGCCGGTGATCACGCCCGGGCGGGTGCCCTGACGGACCGCCTCCTCGCGGATGCGGGTGGTCAGGAAGATGTTGTAGTCGATGCCGAGGGCCACCAGGAAGACGAACACGAACAGCGGGAAGTCCGTCGACTCGCCCGCGTAGTCGAACAGGTGGCGGAAGGCCAGGGCGCTGATGCCCAGGGCTCCCGCGAAGGACAGGATCACCGTCCCGATCAGGAGCAACGGGGCGATCAGGGCACGCAGCAGGGCGCAAAGGATCAGCAGGACGACCGCCAGCACCAGCGGGATGATCAGTATGTTGTCGTGCGTGGTCGCCCTGTCCATGTCCAGCAGGGCGGCCGTACCGCCGCCGACCCGGGCGTCGGCGTCCGGGACCGCGTGGACGGCGTCCCGGACCCGCTCCACCGTCTGTTTCGCGGCCTCGCTGTCGGCCGGGGCGGTCATCGTCGCCTCGAAGAGGACCTTGCCTTCGAACGCCGGTTTCGTGCCCGGTGGCAGGCCCAGGGACGTGGGCACGACGCCCCGCGTCCCCGCGACCGCCTCGCCGACCTGTCGTGCCTGGGCCTGGTTGCTGACGACGACCAGGGGATCGCCGCTGCCTGCCGGGAAGTACCGTGCGGACACCTCCTGGCCGACGATCGAGTCCGGTTTCCCGGTGAACGCGTCGGCGTTGCTGATGCCCTCGGCGCGCAGCTGGATCAGGCCGAGCGAGCAGATCGCGAGGGCCAGCGCGGTGGCGCCCCAGATCATGCGGGGGCGGCGGGCGATACGGCGGCCGGTGCGGGCCCAGACGCCGGTCTCGATGCGGTCGGGGGCGCCGAAGCGCGGAGTCGTCGGCCAGAAGATCCAGCGGCCGAAGATCACCAGCAGGGCCGGGAACAGTGTCGTCATCGCCAGCAGGGCGACCGCGACACCGATCGCCGCGACCGGGCCGAGACCGCGGGTCGAGTTCATCTCGGCGGCCAGCAGCACGAGCATGCTCAGGACGACGGTCGCGCCCGAGGCGAGCACCGCGGGGCCCGCGCGGTGCAGGGCGAGGGCCATCGCCTCGTGGCGGTCCTCGTGGTGGTGCAGTTCCTCCCGGTAGCGGGCCACCAGCAGCAGGGCGTAGTCGGTCCCCGCGCCGAAGACGAGGACCGTCAGGATGCCCGCGCTCTGGCCGTTGACCGTCAGGCCCGCGTGCTGGGCGAGCAGGTAGATGAGGGCCTGCGCGGTGAACAGCGCGGCGACCACGGAGAGCAGCGGGACCAGGAGCAGGGTGGGGCTGCGGAAGGTGATGAGCAGCATGACGACGACGACCGCCATCGCGGACAGCAGCAGCGTCGAGTCGATGCCCTCGAAGGCCTTGGAGAAGTCCGCGGAGGTGCCGCCCGGGCCGGTGATGTGCACGGCGAGGCCGTCGCCGCCCTTGCCGGCGATGTCACGGAGGGAGTCGACCGCGGGCGCGATCTCCTGCCAGCCCTTCTCGTCCATGGTGATCGGGACGAGGATCTGGGCCGCGCGCGGGTCGCCCCGCCGGTCGTAGACCGGGCCCCGGGTCTCCGAGCCGCGGATGCCGTGTGCCGTGAGCTGCCTGATCTCGGCCGCGTCCTTGGCGATCTCGGCCCGCTCCTGTGGCGTGAGGCCGCTCTCGCGCGCGTAGACGACGACCGCGGGGATCTGTTCCGGCCTGAAGTCCTCGGAGAGCTGGAGGACTTGGGTCGACTCCGCGGAGCCGGGCAGCCAGGAGGCGGCGTCGTTGTCCTGGGCGTCGGTGAGCTTGGAGGCGAGGGGCGCCGTCAGGAACAGCACCACGAGCCACAGCGCCAACACCAGCCACTTGGCACGGCGTCCGCAGACGAGATGGGCGAGTCGGCGGTTGCTTGTCATGGGGACCTCCGCACCATTGCCCCCAGGGGGCGCGGGGTGGGTCGATATGCGGCTCCGCCGCGTGGACGCGACCAGCCATATACAACTCGCAGTCGGAGCGAGCCGCCAGCCCCGGGGCCACCGCCGCCCGAGCCCGGCGCAGCGCATACGCTTGGGGCATGGCCGCGCAGATCAACCCCAGCATCCTGTCCGCCGACTTCGCCCGCCTCGCGGACGAGGCGAAGGCGGTCGGGGGAGCCGACTGGCTCCACGTCGACGTCATGGACAACCATTTCGTCCCGAACCTCACGCTCGGTGTGCCGGTCGTAGAGTCTCTGGCCCGTGCGACGGACACCCCGCTGGACTGCCATCTGATGATCGAGGCCCCCGATCGCTGGGCGCCCCAGTACGTAGAGGCGGGGGCCTCCTCCGTCACCTTCCATGTGGAGGCGGCCGCCGCTCCGGTCCGGCTTGCCCGGGAGATCCGTGCCAAGGGTGCCCGTGCCTCCATGGCGCTGAAGCCGGCGACGCCCATCGAGCCGTACGAGGACCTGCTCCCCGAGCTCGACATGCTGCTGATCATGACGGTCGAACCCGGTTTCGGCGGGCAGGCGTTCCTCGACATCATGCTCCCCAAGATTCGCCGGACCCGCGAGTTGATCAGCAAGCACGGGCTTGAGCTGTGGCTCCAGGTCGACGGCGGTGTCTCGGCCGCCACCATCGAGCGCTGCGCGGACGCGGGCGCCGACGTGTTCGTCGCCGGGTCGGCCGTCTACGGGGCCTCCGACCCGGCCGAGGCGGTACGTGCACTACGCAACCAAGCCGAGGGGGCGACCGCGAAGGCTTCGTGGGCGTGCGACCACTGAGCGTCAGGTACGTGAACGGCGCCCATCAGGGCTGATCAAGCGCGCCGGATCTGCAAGGATGAACGGCGAATCCAGAGTGTGAACAGCAGTGAGGAGATCGCCGTGTCGGGTATGTCGGCTGGCCGGTCAGCCATGCGGATGGGACCCGCTGAGCTGGTGCAGGCGGCGGCCATGGCCCGCCGCTTCTACCTCGAGGGCAAGTCCAAGATCCAGATCGCGGAGGAGTTCGGCGTCAGCCGCTTCAAGGTGGCCCGGGTCCTGGAGACCGCCCTCGAACGGGACCTCGTACGCATCGAGATCCGCGTGCCGGCCGAGCTGGACGCGGAGCGCTCCGACGCGCTCCGCGCCCGCTACGGCCTCAGGCACGCCGTGGTGGTCGAGTCCCCGGCCGAGGCCCAGGACTCGACCGACCCCGAGAACCTGGGAGAAGTGGCCGCCGACCTGCTCGGCGAACTGGTCGACGAGGGCGACATCCTGGGCCTGGCCTGGGGTCGTTCCACCATCCACATGGCGGCCGCGCTCGACCGGCTCCCGCCGTGCACGGTGGTGCAGTTGACGGGTGTGTACGACGCCGGGACCGCCGAGCGCGGTTCGGTGGAGGCGGTGCGGCGGGCCGCCCAGGTGTCCGGCGGGGACGCCCACCCCATCTACGCGCCGATGCTGCTGCCGGACGCGGCCACCGCGCAGGCGCTGCGGCACCAGACCGGGATCGCCCGGGCCTTCGAGTACTTCGACAAGGTCACGGTCGCCTGTGTCTCCATCGGTTCCTGGGAGCGGGGCATCTCGACGGTGCACGACATGCTCAGCGACGAGGAGCGCGGCCACTACGCCTCGCTCGGGGTCGCCGCCGAGATGTCCGCGCACCTCTTCGACACCGAGGGCCGCAGGGTCGGGCGGGACCTGGGCGAGCGGTGCATCACCGTCAAGGCCGACCAGCTCCGCCGTATCCCCGAGGTCGTCGCGATCGCGGGTGGGCAGCGCAAGGCGGCCGCGATCGACGCGGTGCTGCGCTCCGGGCTCGTCACCAGCCTGGTGACGGACACCTCCGCCGCGGACTACCTGATGACGGCGGGGACGACGCCGAAGCCGGCCCTGAACAGGGCGGACCCGGACGGGCCCTGACGGAGCGTCATGAGGGGACGGCCGTGGCAGCATCGAGCGCATGCTGCTGCGGTTCGTCTCCCGAATGCTTCTGTGTGTGCTGTTCCTGACGGGGTGCTCGGCCACCGACACCGATCCGTCGCCGGGCGGCGGCCTGGCCACCGTCCAGGAGTCGGAGCTCCCGGCCGAGGCCCGGCAGACCCTCGAACTCATCGACAGGGGCGGGCCGTTCCCGTACGCCAAGGACGGCTCGGTCTTCGGGAACTTCGAGCGGCTGCTGCCCGCGCACCAGCGCGGCTACTACCACGAGTACACCGTCCCCACGCCGGGCTCGCGTGATCGCGGGGCCCGGCGCATCGTCACCGGGCAGGGCGGGGAGACCTACTACACCGATGATCACTACGACTCGTTCAGGGCGGTACTGAGATGACGGCACGCGTGGTCACGCTGGACCTCGACGGGGTCACGGACAAGGCGGGCCTGATGGACCGCTGCGCCCGGGACCTGCGGCTGCCGGACTGGTTCGGCCGCAACTGGGACGCGCTGGCCGACGTCCTCTCCGACCCGGGCCTGTGGTCCGAGGGCGGCGCCGGCGAGGAGACCGTCGTGGTCGTACGGCACTGGGACCGGTACGCCGAGGCGCGGCCGGACGAGTGGGCGACCGCGCGCGAGGTGTTCTCGCAGGCGGCCGCGCTGACCGTGGCGCTCGCCCTTGGAGCTTCGTCCTAAGGCCCCCGCGGCCGGTCTGGACGTTCCGCCCGTGGGTGGCGTTCCGCCCGGCGTGGGAGAATGAAGTACGTGCTCTTTCCCCCTGGCTGACCTGTCCGGGGGCCACCTCTGATCGACTGGGATGTGCAGCACGTGCGTTTCCTCAACGACATCCAGCCCCCGTACGACCTGACGTACGACGACGTCTTCATGGTCCCGAGTCGCAGCGCCGTCGGCTCGCGGCAGGGTGTGGACCTCAGCTCCCCGGACGGCACGGGCACCACGATCCCGCTGGTCGTCGCCAACATGACCGCCATCGCCGGGCGCCGCATGGCCGAGACGGTGGCCCGCCGCGGTGGCCTCGTGGTCATCCCGCAGGACATCCCGATCGAGGTCGTCACCGAGGTCGTCTCCTGGGTGAAGAGCCGCCACCACGTTCTGGACACCCCGATCGTGCTGGCCCCGCACCAGACCGTCGCCGACGCGCTCGCCCTGCTGCAGAAGCGCGCGCACAACGCCGGCGTGGTCGTCGACGAGGCGGGCCGGCCCATCGGTGTCGTCACGGACCAGGACCTGTCCGGGGTCGACCGATTCACGCAGCTCGCCGAGGTCATGTCGCGCGACCTGCTGCTCCTCGACGCGGACATCGACCCGCGTGAGGCCTTCAACCGCCTCGACGCGGCCAACCGGCGCTACGCCCCCGCCGTGGACCCGGAGGGCCGTCTCGCCGGCATCCTCACCCGCAAGGGCGCCCTGCGCGCCACGCTGTACACGCCGGCCGTCGACGCGCAGGGCAGGCTGCGCATCGCCGCCGCCGTGGGCATCAACGGCGACTTCGCGGAGAAGGCCAAGCAGCTGCTCGACGCGGGCGTCGACACGCTGGTCATCGACACCGCGCACGGCCACCAGGAGTCGATGATCACCGCGATCAGGACGGTCCGGGCGCTCGACCCGCAGGTCCCGATCGCGGCCGGCAACATCGTGGCGGCCGAGGGCGTGCGGGACCTGATCGAGGCCGGCGCGGACATCATCAAGGTCGGTGTCGGCCCCGGCGCCATGTGCACCACCCGCATGATGACCGGCGTCGGCAGGCCGCAGTTCTCCGCGGTCCTGGAGTGCGCGGCCGAGGCGAGGAAGTACGGCAAGCACGTGTGGGCCGACGGCGGTGTCCGGCACCCGCGCGACGTCGCCATGGCGCTGGCCGCCGGCGCGTCCAACGTGATGATCGGGTCCTGGTTCGCGGGCACCTACGAGTCGCCGGGCGACCTCCAGCAGGACGCGAGCGGACGGCTCTACAAGGAATCCTTCGGCATGGCGTCCGCGCGGGCGGTGCGCAACCGCACGTCGGACGAGTCGGCGTACGACCGCGCCCGCAAGGCGCTGTTCGAGGAGGGCATCTCGACCTCCCGGATGTTCCTCGACCCGGCCCGCCCGGGTGTCGAGGACCTGATCGACTCGATCATCGCGGGCGTCCGCTCCTCCTGCACCTACGCCGGCGCGGGCTCCCTGGAGGAGTTCGCCGAGAAGTCGGTCGTGGGCATCCAGAGCGCGGCCGGTTACGCCGAGGGCAAGCCGCTGCACGCCAGCTGGAGCTGAGTCCGTCGTGCGCGGCCCCCGTCGAAAATCGGGGGCCGTTCGCGTTTTCGGTTCGGTGGGACGTGCGTGGTCGTGGCGCGACGGGCTGCGGGAGAGCCAGAGGCTCGATGAGTAGTGCCGAAGGGGCCGACAGAGGCGCGCGTCGGCGCCGAGGCCGCGGCCTGCGGCAAGCTCGGCCAGAGGGGTTCGACGAGACGGAACGGGGCGTCGCGAGGGAGCCGGAGGGCCGCTGACGAGGCCTGAAGGGGGCGCGCGCAACGAACGCACGCCCATCGGCGACGAACGCAACGATCTTGCGAGTGCGTGCAAGGTTGCTGCATTACGACTGTGACGTCCGGACTCGTAGGGTGCTTCGCTGTACTCACCTGCAGCGACGAAGGAGTCAGCGCGTGCTCGACCAAGGCGCACCCCCGCGACAGCGCACATCACAGGCCACGGGGCTCGGTGCGCGCCTCATGCGGCGCAAGCCGGTGGAACGCCTGGTGGCGGAGGGCGGGCAGGGCGAGGGAGGGGCCCTCAGGCGCTCCCTCGGGCTCTGGCAGCTGACGATGATCAGCATCGGTGCCACCCTGGGCACCGGCATCTTCGTCGTCCTCGGCGAGGCGGTTCCCAAGGCCGGCCCGGCCGTCACCCTCTCTTTCGTGATCGCCGGCCTCACCGCCCTCTTCTCGGCCCTGTCCTACGCCGAGCTCGCGGGCACCATCCCGGTCGCCGGGTCCTCGTACTCGTACGCGTACGCAACCATGGGCGAACTGATCGCCTGGATATGCGGCTGGTGCCTGGTCCTGGAGTACGGCGTCTCGGTCGCCGCCGTGGCCGTCGGCTGGGGCGAGTACCTGAACGAACTCCTCGACGGGACCATCGGCGTCACCATCCCGGACGCGCTGTCCGCTCCGCCCGGCGACGGCGGCGTCTTCAACCTCCCGGCGCTGATCGTGGTCCTGCTCGCCATGGCCTTCCTGCTGGGCGGCGCCCGCGAGTCCGCCCGCGCCAACACCGTCATGGTGGTCGTGAAGATGGCCGCGCTGGTGCTGTTCTGCGCGATCGGCGTCCAGGGCTTCCGCTCGGGCAACTACGAGCACTTCTTGCCGCTCGGGATGGCCGGGGTCAGCGCGGCCGGTGCCACGCTCTTCTTCTCGTACATCGGCTTCGACGCCGCCTCCACCGCCGGTGAGGAGGCGAAGAACGCCCAGCGCGACCTGCCTCGCGCGATCATGCTGTCGCTCGTCATCGTGACCGCGCTGTACGTCCTGGTCGCCGCCGTCGCGGTCGGCGCGAAGCCCTGGCGGCACTTCAACGACTCCGAGGCCGCGCTCGCCCAGATCATGCGCGAGGTCACCGGGCAGAGCTTCTGGGGCACCCTGCTGGCGTTCTGCGCGGTCATCGCCATCGCGAGCGTCGTCCTGACCGTCCTCTACGGCCAGACCCGCATCCTCTTCGCGATGTCCCGGGACGGACTGGTGCCCAAGGTGTTCGCCCGGGTCCACCCGAAGACCGGCGCCCCTCGCGCCAACACGGTGATCGTGTCCCTGTTCTGCGGAGTGCTGGCCGCGGCGATCCCGCTCGGCCAGCTGGCCGACGCCACCAGCATCGGCACGCTCTTCGCCTTCGCCCTGGTCAACATCGCCGTCGTGGTGCTGCGCCGGACCCGCCCGGACATGCCCCGCACCTTCCGCGTCCCGCTCTCGCCGGTCTTCCCGGCGCTGGGCTTCGGCTTCTGCGTGTGGATGATGGGCAGCCTGTCCACCGTCACCTGGGTGGTCTTCGGGGTCTGGATGGCCGTCGGGCTCGTGTTCTACTGCGTGTACGGCCATCGCCGGTCCCGACTCGCAACACCCGAAAGCTGATCCACCCACCGTGCTGAACGATCTCGACGAACGCATCGTGCACGCCCTCGCCGAGGACGCCCGCCGCTCCTACGCGGACATCGGGCAGATCGTCGGCCTGTCCGCGCCCGCAGTGAAGCGGCGCGTGGACCGGCTGCGCGCCACCGGGGCCATCACCGGATTCACCGTACGGGTGGACCCGGCGGCGCTCGGCTGGGAGACGGAGGGGTTCGTCGAGATCTACTGCCGGCGCAACACCTCCCCGGAGACCATCCAGCGGGGCCTGGAGCGCTACCAGGAGGTCGTGGCCGCCTCCACCGTCACCGGCGAGGCGGACGCGGTGGTGCAGGTCTTCGCCTCCGACATGCGGCACTTCGAACGCGTCCTGGAACGGATCGCGGGCGAGCCCTTCGTGGAGCGGACGAAGTCGGTACTGGTCCTCTCGCCCTTGCTGCGCCGCTTCTCCTCGGGCTCGCCTACCTGACCTCCTCGGCGCGGCGCCGGACCGCCGCGAGGAGCCGCCGTACGGAGAGCGCGTGCCCGCCGGTGCCGATCACGAGCAGCCGGTAGAGGGTGCCGACCGGCCCCGGGAACCGTGCCCGGGTCTCGGCCCGCAGCCGGATCCGACCGGAACCGGCCCCGTCGAAGCGGAAGACCAGGGCGTACGTCGAGAAGTAGTGGCGGCCCACCAGGACGAGCTCCCGGCCCGGCGCGGCGGACAGCACGCGGAAGCCGGGGTAGGCCGAGCCCTTCGCCAGGGGGCGCGGTCCGGCGGCCGTACGGTCCGGGCAGCCCACCAGACGGGCGTACCCGGCAAGGCGTCCCTCGGAGAAGGAGCGGTCCAGAACCTCGCCGACGGCCTGCCACACGGCGTGGGCGTCCGCCGCCACGATCTCGGTGTGTTCGTCCACGTGCGGGAGGCTGCTGATCTCCATGAGGCTCTCCTTCAGTCGGCCGTCTTCCTGGCCAGCGCGTTGTTGTCGATCGAGTTGTGCACGCTGAAGCTCACCGCGTCCGAACGGTAGCGGTCGTCCGACCACTCCACCGGGCGCCCTTCACGGGTCGTGGTCACCCGGCGAACCCGCAGAAGCGGACTCGTCCGACGCACCCCCAGCAGCTCCGCGTCCTGCGCGCCCGCCGCCACCGCGTCGATGACGTGCTCCCCGTAGGCGAACACCAACCCCGTGTCGTCGTAAAGGCGTTGGGTGACCGAGGGGCAATCGGGCTCGATGGACTCGACGGTCGGGGAGATCCAGTCGGCGTACACCGTCCGCTCCAGCAACACCGGTTCGCCGTCCAGGCCGCGCACCCGCAGAACGTGCAACACCGGGGTCCCGACGGTCAGTTGGAGGCGTACCGCGTCCTCCTTCGTGGCCGGCCGGTACTCCTGCGCGACCACCTGGCCCGACGCCTCGCGCCCCATCGCCCGCGCCCACTCGGCGAAGCTGCGCAGTTCGGCGAAGCTCTGGCTGCGGCGGCTGGCCAGCACCACCCGCCGGGCGCCCTGGCGGGAGCCGATGAGTCCCTCCGCCGTGAGCGCCGCGACCGCCTGGCGGACCGTCCCGCGGGAGACGCCGTAGTGCGCCGCGAGCTCCGTCTCGGCGGGCAGCAGACTGCCGACGGTGTACTCCTCGCGGTCGATCGCCCGGCGCAGTTCGTCGGCGATCTCCTCGTGTCGCGCCGGCATGCTTCCCCTCTGAGTCGAATGCTGTGCACAGCGTGACCAGCGTAGTCGACATCAGGCGAGGCCCGGCAAGGGTCCGGATTGTGCGGGAATTCAGGGGTCAGCGTTTCGCCAGTGTTTACCGGTGCGACACCAGCGGCCGCCTTACTGGGGCCAACTTGTTCAGACAAGTTCTCTCCCTTTGGCTCCTGCACCCTCGCGCGTCCCCTGGAGAAGCCGTGACCGTGTCCCTGCCGAGAACAGCCGCCCTCGGTGTTCTCGCCACCCTCGCCGCCCTCGCCCTGAGCGCCTGTGGCGCTGCCCCCGACACCGAGTCGACCACCGCCGACGGAAAGAACGCCGCCACCGCCGGCTCCGCCGCCGACTTCGGCGGCATGGACAAGCTGGTCGCCGCGGCGAAGAAGGAGGGCACGCTCAACGCCATCGCGCTGCCCCGCGACTGGGCCAACTACGGCGCCCTCATCGACGGCTTCCAGAAGAAGTACGGCATCAAGATCGCCGTCGAGAACCCCGACGGCTCCAGCCAGGACGAGATCAACGCCGTGACCTCGCGGAAGGGACAGACCCGCGCGCCCGACGTGCTCGACCTCGGCAGCTCCTTCGCGCTCAGCGCCGCCCAGCAGGGCCTGCTCGCGCCCTACAAGGTGGCGTCGTACGACGACATCCCCACCGGGCAGAAGGACCCGAAGGCCCGCTGGTACAACGACTACGGCGGCTACATCTCCATCGGCTGCGACGCCAAGCGCGTCAAGACCTGCCCCACCACCTTCGCCGACCTGCTCAAGCCGCAGTACAAGGGCCAGGTCGCCCTCAACGGCAACCCCACCAAGTCCGGTTCGGCCTTCGGCGGCGTCTTCGCGGCCGCGCTCGCGAGCGGCGGCTCCTTCGACGACATCCAGCCCGGCCTCGACTTCTTCGCCAAGCTGAAGAAGAACGGCAACTACACGCCCGTCGAGTCGACCCCGGCCACCGTCGAGAAGGGCGAGACACCGATCAGCATCGACTGGGACTACCTGAACGCCGGATACGCCGACGAGTTCAAGTCCAAGGGCGTCGACTGGAAGGTCACCGTCCCGAGCGACGGCCAGTTCTCGCAGTACTACTCCCAGGCGATCAACAAGGACGCCCCGCACCCCGCGGCCGCCCGCCTGTGGCAGGAGTACCTCTACAGCGCCGAGGGCCAGAACCTCTGGCTCAAGGGGTACGCCCGCCCGGCCCTGATGACCGCCATGGAGAAGGCCGGCACCCTCGACAAGGCCGCCGCGGCCAAGCTGCCCGAGGTCTCCGGAACGCCCAAGTTCCCGACCGAGGCCCAGCAGGACAAGGCCAAGACGGTCATCGGACAGGGCTGGGCGAAGGCCGTCTCCGGATGACGGCCACCGCCGTACGGGCGGACACGGCGCCCGCCGCTCACGTGAGGCGGCGGCGCCGGTCCCTCGGCTGGGTCGCGGTCGTCCCGCTGCTCGCGTTCGTCGCGGTCGCCTTCGGGCTGCCCGCGATCGCCATGCTGGACGGCGCGTTCACCGCCAAGGACCCGTCCACCGGGGCGACTTCGTACACCCTCGGCAATCTGACGACCTCCCTGAAGGGCGCGTACCTCACCGCGCTGCTCGGCAGCGTGAAGCTGTCGGCCGTGTCCGCCGCCCTCGGCACCCTGGTCGGACTACCGCTCGCCCAGGCCGTGGTCTCCTCCCGGTTCCGCGCCCTGCGCGAGGCCGTGCTCACCGCGTCCGGGGTCCTCGCCAACTTCGGCGGGGTCCCGCTGGCCTTCGCCTTCGTCGCCACGCTCGGCAACGCCGGTGTGCTGACCCGGCACTTCGGCCTCACCGACAAGGGCTGGGACCTGTACAGCTTCTGGGGCCTGGTCATCGTCTACCTGTACTTCCTGATCCCGCTCATGGTGCTCACCATCACCCCCGCCCTGGAGGGGCTGCGCGCGCAGTGGCGCGAGGCGGCACAGAACAACGGGGCGACGGCCGCGCAGTACTGGCGTTTCGTCGCCCTGCCCGTCCTGCTGCCCACGCTGCTCGGCGGGTTCGTCCTGCTCTTCGGCAGCGCCTTCGCCGCGTACGCCACCGCCGCCGCGATGGTGGGCAGTTCGATCCCGCTGGTCACGCTCCAGATCGCCGACGCGATCTCCGGCAACGTGCTCGTCGGCCAGGAGAACGTGGCGCTCGCCCTCAGCCTCGACATGGTCCTGGTCGCGGGCCTCGTCATGGCCGTGTACCTGCCCCTGCAGCGGAGGAGCGCCCGATGGCTCGCCTGAACCTGTGGCGCTGGGGCGTCCTCGGCATCGCCGGACTGTACTTCCTGGTGCCGCTCGCCGCGTCCGTCGTCTTCACCGTCGACGTGCCCGGCCAGGGCATCACCTTCGACGCCTACACCCAGATCTTCTCCACCGACGGATTCGTCTCCGCACTGCTGCTCTCGCTGGAACTGGCCCTCGCGACCATCGCCGTCGTGCTGCTCCTGATGGTGCCCGCCATGGTCGCGCTGCGGCTCGGCGCGCCCCGGCTCAGGCCGGTCGTCGAGGTGGTGTGCTCGCTGCCGCTGGTCGTCCCGCCGATCGCGTTCGTCGCAGGCATCGGCACGGTCCTCAAGTGGGGGCCCGACCACCTCTCCCGCACCCCGCTGTTCGAGACCTTCATGGCGATCCAGAACCCCGACTTCCCGTTCGTCCTGGTCCTGGCCTACGTCGTGATGGCGCTGCCCTTCGTGTACCGGGCCCTGGACGCCGGGCTGCGCGCGGTCGACGTCCGCACCCTTGTCGAGGCCGCCCGCAGCTGCGGTGCCGGCTGGCCGCAGGCCCTCGTCCGGGCCGTACTGCCCAACCTGCGCGGTGCCCTCCTCAACGCCTCCTTCCTCACCCTGGCCCTGGTGCTCGGCGAGTTCACCGTCGCCCAACTGCTGGGCTTCCAGCCGTTCGCCGTCTGGATCGTCAACGTCAGCGGCTCGCAAGCCCAGTTGTCCGTCGCCGTGTCCGTGCTCAGCCTCCTCGTGACGTGGGTGCTGCTCCTCGTCCTGGCCGGCTTCGGCGGCCGTACCCGTCCTACCTCCCGGGGATGACCCATGCCTGAATCAGCTGCAACCGTCGAATTCCGGGGACTCAGGCGGGAGTTCGGCCCGACCGTCGCCCTCGACGGACTCGACCTGACCGCCCGGCCGGGCGAACTGCTCGCCCTGCTCGGCCCGTCCGGCTGCGGCAAGACCACCGCCCTGCGGATGCTCGCCGGCTTCGAACACCCCGACTCCGGTGAGGTGCTGGTCGACGGCGAGGACGTGACCCGGGTGCCGGCCCACCGCCGGGACGCCGGGATGGTCTTCCAGTCGTACAGCCTCTTCCCGCATCTCGACGCCCTCGACAACGTGGCCTTCGGCCTGCGGATGCGCAAGGTCCGTGCGGGCGAACGGCGTTCCAGGGCCGCCGAGTTGCTGGACCTGGTCGGGCTCGCCGACAAGGGCGGCCGGTTCCCGCACCAGCTCTCCGGCGGTCAGCAGCAGCGCGTCGCGCTGGCCCGCGCGCTCGCCCTGCGCCCACGCGTACTGCTCCTCGACGAGCCCTTGTCGGCGCTGGACGCCAAGGTGCGGCTCAGCCTCCGCGAGGAGATCCGGCGGCTCCAGCAGGAGCTCGGCATCACCACCCTGTTCGTCACCCACGACCAGGAGGAGGCACTGTCCATGGCGGACCGGGTCGCCGTGATGCACGCCGGCCGGCTTGAACAGTGCGCGCCCCCGAGCGAGTTGTACGGCCGGCCCGCCACCGCCTTCGTCGCCGAGTTCGTGGGCACGATGAGCCGGATCCCGGGACGCCTCACCCAGGGCACGGTCGACGTGCTCGGGCAGCGGCTGCCGGTCGACGGCCCGGAGCCGGCCGCCACCGAGGTCGACGTGCTGGTGCGTCCGGAGGCCGTGCGGGTGCGGGCCGAGTCCGACGGGAAGTCCCGCGTGGTCGCCACCTCCTTCCTGGGCGCGGCCGTGCGCCTGACCGTCCGGCTCGCCGACGGCACCGAGGTCAAGGCCGACCTGCCCGCCCACGAGGCCGCCGGGCTCACCGCCGGTGCCGCGGTGAGCGTGTCGCTGCCCGAGCGGCCGGTGCTGGTGGCGGAACGCACCCTCTGATCCCCCTCGTACGAATCCCCCCACGAAAGAGAGAACCGTGACCCGACTCCCGCTCCAGGCCGTCCTGTTCGACATGGACGGCACGCTCGTCGACACCGAGCGGCTCTGGTGGGAGGCGGTGGAGCAGGTCGCCGGGCGGGCCCTGACCGCGGCGGACCGGCCGGACGTGCTCGGCCGCCCGGTCGAGCACACGGCCGCCTGGCTTGCCGCGGCCACGGGCGCCCCGCCCGCCGACCTCGCCCGCACCCTGCACCGGGAGTTCGCGGACCGCGTCCGCACCGGTGTCGTGCCCCGCCCCGGCGCGCTCGACCTGCTCGACGCCCTGGCCCGGGAGCAGATCCCCACCGCCCTGGTGACCGCGTCCCCCCGCTCGGTCGCCGACACCGTCCTGGCGGTCCTCGGAGGCGCGAGCCGCTTTGCCGTCTCCGTCACCGCCGACGACACCGAGCACACCAAACCCGCCCCCGACCCCTACCTCGCCGCCTGCCGTGCACTCGGCGTGGAGCCCTCGGCGTGTGTGGCCGTCGAGGACACCGAGACCGGCGTCCGCTCCGCCGAGGCGGCCGGCTGCGCGGTCCTCGCCGTGCCCTCACTGGCCCCCGTCGAGGCGGCCCCGGGGCGCACGGTCCTGACCGGCCTGGAGGGCGTCACCGTGGCCCGGCTGCGCGCCCTGCTGCCGCACCGGCTCCGGGTGATGACCTGGAACCTCTGGTACGGCGGCACCAAGGTCCACGACCACCGGGCCAAGCAGCTCAAGGTCATCGCCGAGACCGACGTGGACGTGGTCGGGCTCCAGGAGACGTACGGCACCGCCGCCGAGGAGCTCGCCGCGGCGCTGGGCTGGCACCACCACCGGGCCGGGACGAACCTCGGCATCATCAGCCGCTTCCCGATCACGGCCGCGCTGGGCGACCCGGACGCCGGGTTCTACGGGGCGGCCGGCGCGCGGATCGCCGTAGCGGAGCGGGAGGTCGACGTGTGGACGGCCCACCTCGACTCCGAGCGCTACGGGCCCTACGAGTCCGAACCGCTCGCCCACGAGGAGGTGCGGCTCGGGCAGCTGCGGGACACCCTGCGCCGGATCGGGGACGCCGTGCCCGTCGTCCTGGTCGGGGACTTCAACAGCCCCTCCCACCTGGACCGGCCGGACACCGAGTGGCCGGTCACGAAGGCGGCTCAGGAGGCGGGCTTCCGGGACTCCTTCCGGGAGGCGCGTCCCGATGCCGTACGCGACCCGGGCCACACCTGGTCGCCGGTGCACGGTCACCCGGAGCCGCAGGACCGGATCGACTTCGTGCTGCACCGGGGCCTGCGGGTGCTCGACTCACGGACGTACGTCAGCGGCACGCCCCGGACCTGGCCGGATGTCGAGGACAACGACTGGCCGTCCGACCACGCCGCGGTCATCACCACATTTTCGCTGGGCAGCGGGCCCGCGACTGTCTAGCATCGGTGCCATGACCTGGCGACATTGATCCACCAGCCGTGCCTCCCGAGGGCCGCCTCGGACGCCGTACCCACGCCGTCCGAACCGCCCCTCCGGGAAGGCCTCATGACACTCTCACCCGCACGTGTGCCCGCGACCGGTGCCCGCCGGCTGACGACCACGCTGTACGGCTACGCGTTCCTCGACGACCTCGTCCTGCTCTACCCGGTGTACGCGCTGCTGTTCGCCGACACCGGTCTGCCGCTCTGGCAGATCTCCTCGCTGTTCGCCCTGTGGTCCCTCACGGCCGTCGTCCTCGAAGTGCCCTCCGGCGCCTGGGCCGACACCGTCTCGCGACGCCGGCTGCTGTGGCTCGGCCCGCTGCTCACGGCCGCCGGCTTCACCCTGTGGGTGACCGTGCCGTCGTACGGCGCCTTCGCGCTGGGCTTCGTCCTGTGGGGCGCCGGAGGCGCGCTCGGCTCCGGCTCGCTGGAAGCCCTGGTCTACGACGAGCTGGAGCGCCTCGGGGCCGCCGAGCGGTACGCGCGCGTGATGGGGCGGACCCGCGCGGCACGGCTGCTGGCCACCGTCGCGGCGATGGGCCTCGCCGGTCCGGTCCTCGCCCTCGGCGGCTACACGGCCGTGGGCGCCGCGAGCGTCCTGGCCTGTCTGCTGGCCGCGGTGACGGCGACCCGGCTCCCGGAACACCGGGTACCGGCCGGGAAGGGGAGCACGCGCTGGTCGGCGACGCTGCGGGCCGGACTCGCCGAGGCCCGCGGGGACCGGACCGTCCGGGGTGCCCTGCTGCTCATCCCGGCCGTCGCCGCGGTATGGGGCGCCCTCGACGAGTACGTCTCGCTGCTGATCCGCGACCTCGGAGTGGCCGACGCGACCGTGCCCTACCTGGTCCTGCTGGTCTGGGCGACCGTGACCGTCGGCAGTCTGTTCGCCGGACCCGCCGAGCACCTGGGCGCCAGGGGCCTCGCCGCCCTGATCGCGGGTTCCGCGCTCGCCCTGGCGGTGGGCGCCGGAGTCCGCACACCGGCCGGTATCGCCCTCGTGGGCCTCGCCTTCGCCGGCTTCCAGCTGGCCGAGGTCCTCGCCGACGTCCGCCTCCAGCACCGCATCGACGACGCTCGCCGGGCCACCCTGACCTCGGTGGCGAGCCTGGGCACGGAACTGGTCACGGTCGCCGTGTTCGGCGTGTACACCCTGCTCGGGGCGGCCCTGGCGCACAGCACGGTGTTCATGATCCTCTCGGTGCCGTATCTGGTGACGGCGCTGGTGCTGGGCCGGGGGAGCGGGCGCCCACGCAACGAATCGCCGCAGGAGCGTCCTCGTACGCAATGAACCGCTCACCGGCGCGCAACGGGTCCTCCTTGTCCGCCCCGGTGAGCCGCCCGTACCGTCTACATGGCCCTTCCAGTGGCCCCCACATCCACCTTCCGTCCGGTGAGGATCACGCATGCGCACCGCTCTGCTCCAGAGCTCCGGCCGCCCCGGCTCCGTCGAGGGGAACCTCAAGGTCCTCGACGAGGCCGCGGGCCGGGCCGCCGCCGCGGGCGCCGCACTGCTGGCCGCACCGGAGATGTTCCTCACCGGGTACGCGATCGGTGACGACGTCGGCCGCCTCGCCGAGGCGGCCGACGGGGACTCGGCGGACGCGGTCGCGGAGATCGCCTCCCGGCACGGTGTCGCGATCGCCTACGGCTATCCCGAGCTGGGCGACGGGTCCGTCTTCAACTCCGCCCAGCTGATCTCCGCCGACGGCACCCGGCTCGCCAACTACCGCAAGACCCACCTCTTCGGCTGCTTCGAGCGCGACCAGTTCACACCGGGCGAACAGCCGGTGGTCCAGGCCGAGCTGGGCGGACTCACCGTCGGCCTCATGATCTGCTACGACGTCGAGTTCCCGGAGAACGTCCGCGCCCACGCCCTCGCCGGCACCGACCTGCTGATCGTGCCGACGGCCCAGATGCACCCGTTCCAGTTCGTCGCCGAGTCCCTGGTGCCGGTGCGGGCCTGGGAGAACCAGATGTACGTCGCCTACGTCAACCGGGTCGGCCCGGAAGGGGAGTTCGAGTTCGTCGGACTGTCCGTGCTGGCCGGCCCCGACGGGGTGGCCCGCGCCCGCGCCGGACGCGCCGAGGAGCTGGTGTTCGCCGACGCCGACCCGGCGTTTCTCACCGCCTCCCGTGCGGCGAACCCGTACCTGACGGACCGTCGGCCCGGCCTCTACGGGTCCCTCGTCTGACGTCTGCACCACCCCCTTCGCTTCAAGGAGTCCGTACCCCATGACGTCCACCGTGCCCAACGCCGTCGAGCACGCAGACGAGCAGCAGCCGCCGATCACCATGTTCGGACCGGACTTCCCGTACGCCTACGACGACTTCCTCGCCCACCCGGCGGGCCTCGGCCAGATACCGGCGACCGAGCACGGCACCGAGGTCGCGGTGATCGGCGGCGGTCTCTCCGGGATCGTGGCCGCGTACGAGCTGATGAAGATGGGCCTCAAGCCGGTCGTGTACGAGGCCGACCAAATCGGCGGGCGGCTGCGGACCGTGGGCTTCGAGGGCTGTGACCCCACCCTGACCGCGGAGATGGGCGCGATGCGCTTCCCGCCCTCCTCCACCGCCCTCCAGCACTACATCGACCTCGTCGGTCTGGAGACCCGCCCCTTCCCCAACCCCCTCGCGGAGGCCACCCCTTCGACGGTCGTCGACCTCAAGGGCGAGTCCCACTACGCCGAGACCATCGGTGACCTCCCGCAGGTCTACCGCGATGTCGCCGAGGCCTGGAACCGGTGCCTCGAAGAGGGCGCCGACTTCACCGACATGAACCGCGCCCTGCGCGAGCGGGATGTGCCGCGCATCAGGGAGATCTGGGCGAAGCTCGTCGAGAAGCTCGACAACCAGACCTTCTACGGCTTCCTCTGCGACTCCGAGGCCTTCAGGTCCTTCCGGCACCGCGAGATCTTCGGCCAGGTCGGCTTCGGCACCGGCGGCTGGGACACCGACTTCCCGAACTCCATCCTGGAGATCCTGCGCGTCGTCTACACCGAGGCCGACGACCACCACCGCGGGATCGTCGGTGGTTCGCAGCAGCTGCCGCTCAGGCTGTGGGAGCGCGAGCCGGAGAAGATCGTGCACTGGGCCCAGGGCACCTCGCTCGCGACCCTGCACGAGGGCGGCGAGCCCCGGCCGGCGGTCACCCGTCTGCACCGCACGGCGGGCAACCGGATCACCGTGACGGACGCCCGAGGAGACATCCGCACCTACGCGGCGGCGATCTTCACCGCCCAGTCCTGGATGCTGCTGTCCAAGATCGCCTGCGACGACTCGCTGTTCCCGATCGACCACTGGACGGCGATCGAGCGCACCCACTACATGGAGTCCTCGAAGCTGTTCGTGCCCGTCGACCGGCCGTTCTGGCTGGACAAGGACGAGGAGACGGGCCGGGACGTCATGTCGATGACCCTCACCGACCGTATGACGCGCGGGACCTACCTCCTCGACGACGGGCCGGACCGGCCTGCCGTCATCTGCCTCTCCTACACCTGGTGCGACGACAGCCTGAAGTGGCTCCCGCTGTCCGCGAACGAGCGGATGGAGGTCATGCTGAAGTCGCTCGGCGAGATCTATCCCAAGGTCGACATCCGCAAGCACGTCATCGGCAGCCCGGTGACCGTCTCCTGGGAGAACGAGCCCTACTTCATGGGCGCGTTCAAGGCCAACCTGCCCGGCCACTACCGGTACCAGCGGCGCCTGTTCACCCACTTCATGCAGGACCGGCTGCCCGAGGACAAGCGGGGCATCTTCCTCGCCGGCGACGACATCTCCTGGACCGCCGGCTGGGCCGAGGGCGCGATCCAGACCGCGCTGAACGCGGTCTGGGGTGTCATGCACCACTTCGGCGGCGAGACCGACGCGACGAACCCCGGC
Organism: Streptomyces sp. NPDC005483; assembly: GCF_040606035.1. Lineage (NCBI taxonomy): Bacteria > Bacillati > Actinomycetota > Actinomycetes > Kitasatosporales > Streptomycetaceae > Streptomyces > Streptomyces sp. NPDC005483. The sequence continues at coordinate 76,128 of NZ_JBEXEA010000028.1, read as the reverse complement.
CCGGGGGACGTGTACGAGGAGATCGCACCGGTCGAACTCCCCGAGGACTAGGGTCCGGTGCAGGGCGTCGCACCGGGTCGCGCCATGAAGTGTCGGTGCATTGGACATGGGCGTGCCGAAGAGCGATGACCACGCGAGGACCAGTGCTCGACTGACTCTGTGGGGCTGCCTTGCCGGACTGGCCGTGGCCCTGGCCATTCCGGTGACCATCGTGGTGACCGTCCTCCTGTTCGGCATGCCGAGCCCCTTGGGCTGTGTCGCCGGGACGGCCGGCGTCGGCGGGACTTGTCGGATCAGTCCGGCAGCGGGGTGAGCAGCATGCGGCCCGCGAACCCCACCGCCGTGTCCAGGCGCTCGGTGAACTCCTCGGCCACGTCGGGCAGGCTGCGCAGGGCCCACAGGGCGCGGGCCGCGGTCCAGGTGGCGTCGCGGGCGCGCTCCAGGCTCCAGGAGCCCAGCAGATGGGTGAGCGGGTCGGCGATCTGGAGGAGGTCGGGGCCCGGCATCAGATCTTCGCGGATGCGCTCCTCCAGCGAGACGAGGAGATCGCCCACGCGGTCGAACTCGTCCTCCACGTCGGCGGGTTCGCAGCCGAGGCTACGACAGGTGTCCACCACGGCGAGCGCCAGGTCGTGCCCGATGTGCGCGTTGATGCCCGCCAGCGCGAACTGCAGCGGTCGTACGCCGGGATGGCGGCGGAACTGGAACAGGGGCCGCCAGCAGGCCGGTGGACGGTGCTCGCGGGCGCCCGCGTCCACCGCCGCCAGATAGCGCTCGGCGAACCGCACGTCCAGCGTGATCGCGGCCCGCGCGTCCGCGAACCGGCCTCCGTCGACGCACCGGTCGACCGCCTCGGTGACGGCGAGGTAGACGCGGTTGAAGACCGCCAGGCCGTCCCGCTCCGGGAGCTCCTGGTCCAGGGCGCGCATACGGGAGACGACCGCGTCGAGGGGAGTGGTGAACTGTTCCAATTGCGCCATAGCGGCAGGGTCCCAGTCCTAGGCTGGCCGGGGTACCGGCGGGCCGGACGCTTCCCCAGAACGGGGGAACGCGCTTGCCGCGCGAGGGGGGAGCGAGAGGGTGTCAGGCTCACGTGCCCAGCGGCTGGCCGCGCGCCGCACCGCGCGCAGGTGTGCCCTGGGCCGCGCCGCGCTGGTCGCCGCCGCCTCCGTGGTGGTCGCCGTCGGCACCGCGACCGGGACGCTCTCCGCGCTCGGCGACCGCGGTGGCTCCGACGAGGCGCGGCCGGGGCTGGTCAATGGCTCCCCGAGCCTGGACACCCCCTCTGCAGTGCCGTCGGCGTCCGAGCCGGCCTCCCCCTCCGTCTCCGCTTCCGTCTCCGCCTCGCCCTCCGCGCGGGCGAGTGCGTCCCCGTCCGCCAAGAGGGCGAGCCCCGGTTCCACGAAGGTCCGGACCACCACCGCCACCCGTCTCTACCTCTACCCCTCCTCCCAGGTGCTCGACTGGGTGCGGGACAACCCGAGCGACCGGCGCGCCGACGTCATAGAGTCCCGCATCGCCGACCGGCCGGCGGCGGTCTGGTTCGCCGACTACACCCCGGCGACCATCACCTCCCGGGTCCGCGCGGTCACTTCGGGCGGTGCCGCGCAGGACCGGGTCCCGGTGGTCGTGGCGTACGCGATCCCGGACCGCGACTGCGGCGGAGCCTCCCAGGGCGGGGCACCGGATCTCGGCGCGTACGACGCGTGGATAGACCGGTTCGCCGCGGGGCTCGGCTCCGGCGAGGTCGTCGTCGTCCTGGAGCCCGACGCGATCGCCCAGTCCGACTGCCTCTCGGCCGCGGCCCGCGCGGACCGCTTCGCCTCGCTGGCCCGCGCGGGCCGCGTCCTGAAGGCCGCGAACCCCAGGGCCCGCGTCTACTACGACGCCGGTCACTCCGGCTGGCGCCCCGCCGCCGAACAGGCCGCCCTGCTGAAGCAGGCGGGTGCCGCCTCGGCCGCGTCCTCCGACGGGATCTTCAGCAACGTCTCCAACTTCCACACCACGTCCGCCGAGATCGCCTACGACCGCCAGGTCCTCGACGCCCTGGGCGGACCGTCCAGCCTGGGCGCGGTGATCGACACCAGCCGCAACGGCAACGGCGCCCCGCCCGACGGCGAGTGGTGCGACCCCGCAGGGCGGAAGATCGGTCGGGCGCCGACCCTGAACACCGGCGAGCCGAGGATCGACGCCTACCTGTGGGTGAAGCTCCCGGGGGAGTCGGACGGCTGCAAGGGCACACCGGGCACGTTCAGCCCGTCGTACGCCTATGAGCTCGCTTCGTCGTAGGTCGGCCGACCGCGACTCCGACACCGGGTGAGCAACCGCTTAGGATAGAGGTCGTTGCTCTATACACCCAGGAGTTCCGCCCGTGACCACCGAAGCACCCCTCGCCCCCGCCCTGTCGTACGGCCGGCTGGTCCCGGTCACCGTCCACTTCGACGACCTGGACGCCCTGGGCATGCTCCACAACGCCCGCTACCCGCTGCTCGTCGAGCGGGCCTGGGCCGAGTTCTGGGAGGGGCACGGCATCCGCTTCGACGGTGACTGGGCGAGCGCCGGAGACGCCTGCAACGTCGTCAAGGAGCTGCTGATCAGCTACGACGCCCCCGTCACCCGGAGCGGCGCCTACGCCGTCCACCTCTGGCTGGAGCGCCTCGGTACCACCGGTCTGACCTACGGCTTCCGGTTCTGTTCCGCGGACGGGGCCACGACCTACGCGCGCGGCACCCGGGTGCTGGTGCGGCTGGACGCGCGGACCCTGCGCCCCGCGCCCTGGAGCGAGGGCTTCAGGGCCGCCGGTCGGGAACTGCTGCGGGCGCGGGGCTGAGCTTCGGGCGGTCCCGGTCGCCGGCGCGCAGCACGCCCGCGAAGGCGACGAGGCCGCCGGCCAGGACGGTCACCAGGACGAAGGAGACCGTCAGGCTGGTCGCCTGCGCGACCCCGCCCAGCAGGCTCGGCGCGATGAGCCCCGAGGTGTAGGTGATGGTCGCGACACCCGCGATCGCCTGGCTCGGGTTGGGTCCGCTGCGCCCCGCCGCCGCGAAGCACAGCGGCACCACCACGGCGATGCCGAGACCCATCAGGGCGAAGCCGGCCATCGCCACCGCCGGATGCTCCGCCACGACGATGAGCAGCCCGCCGCCCGCGGCCAGGACACCGCCCAGGCGGACCGTGCGGACCGACCCGAAGCGGTTGACCACCGCGTCGCCCACGATCCGGGCCACCGCCATGGTGAGCATGAAGCCGGTCGTGCAGGCGGCGGCGAGTCCCGCCGAGGAGTCCAGCCGGTCCTTGAGATAGACCGCGGACCAGTCCAGGCTCGCCCCCTCGGCGAACACGGCGCAGAAACCGACCGTGCCGATCAGCAGGGCCGACTTGGGGGGCAGCGCGAATCGGGGCGGCGGCTCCTCGTCCGCACCGGCCTGCACGTCGAGGACCCACTGGCAGGCCAGCACACCGAGCGCGGTGAGGCAGGCCGTCGCCAGCGCGAAGTGCACGCGCGCGTCCGCGCCCAGATGTGCGGCGAGCGTGCCGCCCGCCGAGCCGATCAGCGCGCCCGCGCTCCACATCCCGTGCAACCCGGACATGATCGACTTGCCCAGCAGGTTCTCGACCTCGACGCCCAGCGCGTTCATGACGACGTCGGCCATGCCGGCGCTGGCGCCGTACACGAACATCGCCAGGCACAGGGTGTAGAGGTTGGGCGCGAGCGCAGGCAGCACCAGGGACAGCGTCCACATCACGATCAGCCCGCGCAGCGCCGTCCGGCTGCCGAAGCGGTGGCTGACCCGCGCGGCCAACGGCATCGAGCAGGACGCGCCGAACGCGGTGAAGGCCAGGGCGAAGCCCAGCTGCCCCGCGCTCACCGAGGCGTGGTCCTGGATCCACGGCACCCGCGTCGCGAACGAGCCGGTCACGGCCCCGTGCACGGCGAACACGGCGGCCACGGCGTACCGGGCGCGCCGTACCTCTTCCGACGCGTGCACCACATCGCTCATTGTCGGGCCCCTCCCCGGATCCTCGTCGTTCCCCTGCTTGCCGCTGTCGGCCGCCGTAAACTATCAGGAACCCTGCCTGATAGATAGCGCATATTCGGCACTGCGGATCTGAGAGGATTCCCGGCATGCCCGCATCCCCGAGCACCGCCCGGGCCATCAACGACCGGCTCGCCCTACGACTGCTCCAGCAGGAAGGCCCGCTGACGGCAGGGCAGTTGAAGCAGCTCACCGGACTGTCCCGGCCGTCCGTCGCCGACCTCGTCGAGCGCCTGGCCGCCGCCGGACTGATCGGCGTGGTCGGGGAGTCGGGAGCGCAGCGCCGCGGCCCGAACGCCAGGCTGTACGGCATCGTCGCCGACCTGGCCCACCTCGCGGCCCTCGACGTCCGCACCGAGGGCGTCTCCGTCGTCGTCTCCGACCTGCTGGGACGGGTGCTGGCCGAGGCGTCGGTGCCCATCGGCGGGGACACCGGGACCGGGCCCGCGGTCGAGCAGGCCGTCGCGCTGGTCGAGCGGGCGGCGAAGGAGGCGGGAGTGCCGGAGCTCCACACCGTCGGCATCGGCGCCCCCGGCCTGATCGACCCGGCCACGGGCGAACTCCGCGACTCCGGCGGCCTGCCCGCATGGCACCGGCGACTGGTGCTGGCGCTGCAGGAGCGGCTCCCCGAAACCCGCGTCCATGTCGAGAACGAGACCAACCTCGCGGCGCTGGCGGAACAGCGGGAGGGCGCCGCTCAGGACCGGGACACCTTCGTCCTGCTGTGGCTCGGCCACGGCACCGGCGCGGCCGTCGTCCTGGAGGGCACCCTGCGCCGGGGCGCGTCGGGCGGCACGGGGGAGATCGGTTTCCTGCCGGTGCCGGGCACCGCGGGACTGCCGTCGGCCGTGGACTGCGAGGGGGGCTTCCACTCCCTGGCGGGGTCGGCGGCGATCGTGGAACTGGCCGGGCGGCACGGGCTGACCGTCGAGGCCGAGGGGTACGAGCCGCTGGCCGCGAGCGTGGTCCGGCAGGCGGTGGCGGGCGCCGCGACGGCAGCGGTGCCGGGAGCTGCGACGGTGGCGGTGCAGGGAGCTGCGGCGGACTTCCTCGACGCCCTCGCCGACCGCCTCGCCGTGGGAGTCGCCTCGGTCGTCGCCATCCTCGACCCGGGCTGCCTGGTCCTGGCCGGCGAGGTGGGCCAGGCGGGCGGGGCGGACCTCGCGGCGAGAGTGGAGCGACGAGTCCGCCGCATGTCACCGCTACCCACGGAGGTGCGGGCGAGTGTGCTGGGAGGAGGGGCGGTCCTGCGGGGCGCCCTGCTCACGGCGCGGGAGCGGGCCCAGGACGAGCTGTTCGCGCCCCTTCAGGGACTCGGTGTCGCGTCCGCTCGCCCCCCATCGGCCCGCGGATAGTCCTCAACGGGTAGTCCTCGAAAGGAGACCCGGCGGCGGGCAAGGGCCGTCGTCACCGCCGCCGGGCCCGTCTCTACAGGTGTCCACGCACGGCGACCCTAAAAAGGACTAGACCATTTCGTCAATGGATATGCGCCATCCGCCCGTTGGGAATCCGGACCGCCGCACAAGTCCATCGACACGGTCTGTGAGCCACCCCACACCCTTCGCCCGTATGGACGCCGATCAGGCGTGGCAAACTGGCTCTGTACCAGAAGCAGCGCACTCCGGGGTCGGTGAAAGTCCGAACCGGCGGTTACAGTCCGCGACCCGACCGCTTCCAGCGGCCGGTTGACCAGGTGAAATTCCTGGACCGACGGTTAAAGTCCGGATGGGAGGCAGTGCGCGCGGGCGGGCATTCGTGCGCGCCGTCGTATCCGTTCGTCCTGCGGGGCGAGTGCGTCCGGCGTCGCCCCCGATGTTCCCGCTCGTCCATTCTGTCGTCATCGACAGCCCCGGAGTCCGTGCCCGAAGAGGCAGGGAGGACCCGGGAAGTGTTCACCGGAATCGTCGAAGAGCTGGGCGAGATCACCGCCGTCGAGAACCTCGGCGACGCCTGTCGCTTCCGACTGCGCGGCCCCGTCGTCACCGAGGGCGCGAAACACGGAGACTCCATCGCCGTCAACGGCGTCTGCCTGACCGTGGTCGACCACGAGGGCGACGAGTTCACCGCCGACGTCATGGCCGAAACCCTCGACCGCTCCAGCCTCGGCGCCCTGGGCGTCGGCTCCCGCGTCAACCTGGAGCGCCCCACCGCCGTGGGCGCGCGCCTCGGCGGGCACATCGTGCAGGGGCATGTGGACGGCACCGGCGAGGTCCTGGAGCGCAAGCCCTCCGAGAACTGGGAGATCATCAAGATCTCGCTGCCCGCGGACCTCTCGCGCTATGTCGTCGAGAAGGGCTCCATCACGGTGGACGGCATCAGCCTCACCGTCGTGGACGCCGGCCCCGACCACTTCACCGTCAGCCTGATCCCCACCACCCTCGCCCTGACCACGCTCGGCCTCAAGCAGCCCGGCGCCCCGGTCAACCTCGAGGTGGACATCGTCGCCAAGTACGTCGAGCGCCTGCTCGCGAGCAGTCAGGGGGCGGGGAAGTGAACTCCCTCAACACCGAGGCCTTCACCCTGTTCGGCCAGCACATCCTGTGGTCGGACATGATCGGCAACATCCTCGGCCTCATCGCCCTCGCCCTCGGCTGGCGGCGCAACCTGTGGAGCTGGCCGGTGCAGTTCGCCTCCGGCCTCATCCTCTTCGGTGCCTTCTACGGACACCTCACCGGCAGCGCGGGCAAGCAGGCCGTCGTCATGGTCGTCGCGCTGTACGGCTGGTGGCAGTGGAACCGCAACAAGGGCCAGTCCGGCGACGGTCACATCGCCCCGCGGTTCGCCACCTGGACCGAGCGCGCGACGATGACCGGCGCGGCCGCCGCGGGCACCGTCGCGGTCGCCCTCCTCTTCAAGGCCTACCCGACCCTGTCCTGGGACCCCTGGCCGGACGCCTACATCTTCGTGGGCACCGTCGTCGCCATGTACGCCCAGGCGCGCGGCATGGTCGAGTTCTGGTTCGCCTGGCTCCTCGTCGACCTCGTCGGCGTCCCCCTGAACTTCGCCAACGGCTACGCCTTCTCCGGCTTCGTCTACGTCATCTACGGCGCGCTCGTCCTGTGGGGCATGCGCGACTGGTGGCTGCGCTCCCGAGAGTCCGCCCGGCCCGTCATGGAAGGAGCGCCGGCATGACCGCCGCACCCGTTCTCTACAGCACCGACGGTTTCGAGGACTTCGCGCTCGACCCGGTGGAGCAGGCCATCGCCGACATCGCGGCCGGCCGCCCCATCGTGGTCGTCGACGACGAGGACCGCGAGAACGAGGGCGACCTGGTCGTCGCCGCCGAGAAGATCACCCCCGAGATCGTCGCCTTCATGATGAGCGAGTGCCGCGGCCTGATCTGCGCCCCCATGGAGGGCGACGAACTGGACCGGCTGAAGCTGCCGCAGATGGTCGACGACAACACCGAGTCGATGAAGACCGCGTTCACCGTCTCCGTGGACGCGTCCGGCGCGCACGGTGTGACCACCGGGATCTCGGCGTCCGACCGCGCGACCACGCTCCGGCTCCTCGCGGGCGGCGACGCCGAGCCCACCGACTTCGTCCGCCCCGGCCACATCTTCCCGCTGCGCGCCAAGGACGGAGGCGTCCTCACCCGCAACGGTCACACCGAGGCCGCCGTCGACCTGGCCCGGCTCGCGGGACTGCGCCCGGCCGGCGCGATCGTCGAGATCGCGGGCGAGGACGGCCGGATGCTGCGGCTGCCCGAGCTGATCCCCTTCGCCCGCAAGCACGGCCTGACGATCATCTCCATCGAGGACCTGATCGCCTACCGCCGGACCAGCGAGCCCACGGTCCGCCGCGAGGCCGAGACCCGGCTGCCCACCGCCCACGGCACGTTCACGGCGTACGGCTACCGCTCCACCGTCGACGGCGTCGAGCACGTCGCCCTCGTCCACGGCGAGATCGGCGACGGCGAGGACGTCCTGGTCCGCGTCCACTCCGAGTGCCTCACCGGCGACATCTTCGGCTCCCTGCGCTGCGACTGCGGCCCCCAGCTCGACGCCTCCCTGGAGCGCATCCAGGCCGAGGGCAGGGGAGTGGTGGTCTACCTGCGCGGCCACGAGGGGCGCGGCATCGGCCTGCTCTCCAAGCTGCGGGCGTACGAACTCCAGGAACAGGGCCACGACACCCTGGACGCCAACCTGGAGCTCGGCCTGCCCGCCGACGCCCGGGACTACGGCGCCGGCGCGCAGATCCTGGAGGACCTCGGGGTGCGCAGCCTGCGCCTGATGACCAACAACCCCGACAAGTCCGACGCCCTCCTGCGGCACGGCCTCAAGGTCACCGGCCGGGAGCCGATGCCCGTACAGGCGGGCGAGCACAACCTCCGCTACCTGCGCACCAAGCGGGACCGGATGGGCCACGACCTGCCCTGGCTGGACACCACCCCCGTGTCCACCTGCAGCAACCAGTAGCACAAGCACTTCGAGGAGAGTCTGAGAACGTGAGCGGCAAGGGTGCACCGGAGCTGTCCGTACGCAACGTGGGCGACCTGCGGGTCGCCGTCATCGCGGCGCAGTGGCACGAGAAGGTGATGGACGGACTGGTCGACGGTGCCCTGCGCGCCCTGCGCGACCTGGGCATCGACGAGCCGACCCTGCTCCGGGTGCCCGGCAGCTGGGAGCTCCCGGTCGTCGCCAAGGTCCTCGCGGGCCGCGGCTACGACGCGATCGTCGCCCTCGGTGTCGTCATCCGCGGCGGCACCCCGCACTTCGAGTACGTGTGCCAGGGCGTCACCCAGGGCCTCACCCAGGTCTCGGTGGACACCGGCGTCCCCGTCGGCATGGGCGTCCTCACCTGCGACACCGAGGAGCAGGCCCTGGACCGGGCCGGCATCGAGGGCTCCAACGAGGACAAGGGGCACGAGGCGGTGACGGCGGCGGTGGCCACGGCGGCCACCCTCCGCTCAGTATCTGAACCGTGGCACTAGGTGGTCCGGGCTTACGCGTAAAGTGGGCGCCACCATGTCCAATAAGACGTTCGAGGAGCTCTTCACCGAGCTCCAGCACAAGGCAGCCAACGGCGACCCCGCCACTTCCCGCACCGCGGAACTGGTCGGCAAGGGCGTCCATGCCATCGGCAAGAAGGTCGTCGAAGAGGCCGCCGAGGTCTGGATGGCCGCCGAGTACGAGGGCAAGGAGGCGGCCGCCGAGGAGATCTCGCAGCTGCTCTACCACGTCCAGGTGATGATGGTCGCGCGCGGGATCTCCCTCGACGACGTCTACGCCCACCTGTAAGCCAGTCGCCGAAACCACCCCTGAGAGCAAAGGAAGCCGACCTCATGCTGCGCATCGCCGTCCCCAACAAGGGTTCCCTGTCAGGCCCTGCGGCGGACATGCTGCATGAGGCCGGCTACCAGCAGCGCCGCGAGTCCAAGGAACTGCGGATCGTCGACCCGGTCAACGACGTGGAGTTCTTCTACCTCCGCCCCCGGGACATCGCGATCTACGTCTCCTCCGGTCAGCTCGACATCGGCATCACCGGCCGCGACCTGCTGATCGACTCCGGCGCCGACGCCGAGGAGATCCTGCCCCTCGGCTTCGCCCGCTCCACCTTCCGCTTCGCCTCCAAGCCCGGCACCGCGAGCGGCGTGGAGGACCTGAAGGGCAAGACGGTCGCCACCTCGTACGAGGGGATCGTCGCCGGACACCTGGCGGACAGCGGCATCGACGCCGCCGTCGTCCACCTCGACGGCGCCGTCGAGACCGCCATCGAACTCGGGGTCGCCGAGGTCATCGCGGACGTCGTCGAGACCGGCACCAGCCTGCGCAACGCGGGCCTGGAGGTCTTCGGCGAGCCCATCATGAAGTCCGAGGCGATCGTCATCCGCCGCACCGGCGCCGACGCAGACGAGGCCGCCGAGTCGAAGGTCCAGCAGTTCCTGCGCCGCCTCCAGGGCGTCCTGGTGGCCCGGACGTACGTGATGATGGACTACGACTGCCGGGTCGAGCAGCTCGAGAAGGCCGTCGCGCTCACGCCGGGCCTGGAGTCCCCGACCGTCTCCCCGCTGCACAACGAGGGCTGGGTCGCCGTCCGTGCGATGGTCCCCGCCAAGGAGGCGCAGCGGATCATGGACGACCTGTACGACATCGGCGCGCGGGCCATCCTGACGACGGCCATCCACGCCTGCCGTCTGTGAGGGGCGTGCCGCAGATGTCCTCCGAACTGCCCCCCCTCCCCGTCACCTTCCGGCCGGGCCGCACCCGTGCCGTGCTGATCACGGCGGGTGTCGCGATCTTCGTGACGATCACGGTGATCGCCCTCCTGCTGGAGCAGTTGGGCCCCGGCGAGCGCCTGAGCTTCATCGTCACGGCGGCCCTGCTCGCCGGTGTGCTGTTCCTGCTGGCCCGGGTGAAGGTCGTCGCCGACGAGTCCGGTGTCACCGTCCAGAACATCGCCGGCCGGCGACACCTGGAATGGGCCGAGATCATCCAGGTGAACCTCCGCCCGGGCGATCCGTGGGTGTTCCTCAATCTGAGCGACGGCACCAGCCTGCCTGCCCTCGGCATCCAGCCGGGCATCGCGAAACAGCAGGCCATCGCCGACGCGAAGGCCCTGCGGGCACTCGCCGAGGCGCACTCCGCAGCCCGCTCCGACGAAGATCAGGGCTGACTCAGGGGCTTTCACCCTGCCGCAGTCGGCCATGTCTTGATTAATCTGTTGGCGGAGGCGTTTTCCTTGCGCCTCCGCCTCTCGTTGTTCCTGCTACCCGAGGAGTGACTCCCTCCAGCGATGGACGGATCGTCCTGTAGTACCTGCGCCGCTCCCTCCCTCCCGATCGAGGCGGCGGCATGACCATCCCCCTGCTGCTCCTGGGAGCGGCTTTCCTGCTGATTCTGGCCAACGGCTTCTTCGTGGCGGCCGAGTTCGGTCTCGTCACCGTCGAGGCCACCGAAGCCGAGAAGGCCGCAGCCGAAGGCGACCGTCGTGCCCGCAGGGTCGCCGAGTCGCTCAAGGAGCTGTCGTTCCAGCTCTCCGGCACCCAGCTCGGCATCACCATCACCTCCCTCGTCGTCGGCATGCTCGCCGAACCGGCCCTGGCGGAACTGCTGCACGGCCCGTTCACGGCCGTCGGCATCCCCGAGGGCGCGGTCTCCGGTGTGGCCGTCGTCGTCGGCATGCTGCTGGCCTCGGCCGTGCAGATGGTGATCGGCGAACTCGTGCCCAAGAACTGGGCGATCTCCAAGCCGATGCAGGTCGCCCGCTTTGTCGCGGGCCCGCAGCACGTCTTCGCGCGGCTGTTCCGGCCGGTGATCGCCGCGCTGAACTCGGTGGCCAACCGCCTCGTCCGTGCGCTCGGCATCGAGCCGGCCGAGGAACTGGCATCCGCCCGCACCCCGGGCGAGCTGGTTTCCCTGGCCCGCCACTCGGCCCAGGCCGGCGCCCTGGAACAGGACACCGCGGACCTCTTCGTCCGCACCCTGTCGCTCGGCGAGCTCACCGCGCAGCACGTCATGACCCCGCGCGTGAAGGTCAGCTCGCTCCAGGCCTCCGCCACCGCCGAGGACGTCGTCAACCTCACCCGCGCCACCGGCCTGTCCCGCTTCCCGGTCTACCGGGAGAAGATCGACGAGATTGTCGGTATGGCCCACCTCAAGGACGCCCTGGCGGTCCCGGTGCAGGACCGCCTGCGCACCCCCGTCTCCCGCATCGCCCGCCCGGCGCTGCTGGTCCCCGAGACCCTACCCGTCCAGCCCCTCCTGGCCCAGCTGCGCAACGAGCAGCCCATCGCCGTCGTCATCGACGAGTACGGCGGCACGGCCGGCGTGGTCACCCTGGAGGACATCGTCGAGGAGATCGTCGGCGAGGTCCGCGACGAGCACGACGGACAGGACGTCCCCGAACTCGCCGCCGCCCCGCCCGAGGACGGCCGCCTCGCCTGGGACGCCGACGGCAGCTGCCGGGTCGACGTCCTCCAGCGCATAGGCCTCGACGTGCCCGAGGGCCCGTACGAGACCGTCGCCGGGCTGGTCGCCGACCTGCTCGGCCGTATCCCCGCCGTCGGCGACCGGGCCGAACTGCCCGGCTGGCGGCTCACCGTCCGACAGATCGGGCACTACCGCGCCGAGCGGGTCCGCCTGGTCCGCACGGTTCCCGCGGTCAACGTCATGGAGGCCGCCCGATGAGCGTGCTCCAGCTCCTCTTTGCCGCGCTGCTCGTGCTCGCCAACGGCTTCTTCGTCGGCGCCGAGTTCGCGCTGGTCTCCGTGCGCCGCAGCCAGATCGAACCGCTCGGCACGGCACGGGCCCGCCAGGTCCTGTACGGCCTCGAGCGGCTCCCCCAGATGATGGCGGCGGCCCAGTTCGGCATCACGGTGTGCTCGCTGACGCTCGGCGCGGTCGCCGAACCGACGGTCGCGCACCTGCTGGAGCCGGTCTTCGAGTGGATCCACCTCCCACAGGGCGTGATCCATCCGCTGGGCTACGTCATCGCCCTGGCCGCGGTCGTCTTCTTCCACCTCGTCATCGGCGAGATGGTCCCGAAGAACCTCGCGATGGCGGCCCCGGAGAAGGTCTCGCTCTGGCTCAGCCCCGGCCTGGTCTACTTCGCCCGCCTCTGCAGGCCGATCACCATCGCCCTCGGCGCCTGCGCCCGGGCCATCCTGCGGCTCTTCCACGTCGAGCCCAAGGACGAGGTCGAGGCGGTCTTCACCAGCGAACAGCTGAACCGGCTGGTGGAGGACTCTGGCCAGGCGGGTCTCCTGGACCCCGAGGAACAGGAACGCCTGGAGGACGCGCTGGAACTCGGCTCCCGCCCGGTGACGGACGTCCTGCTCAAGCGTGAGTCACTGGTGACGGTGCGCCCCTCGGTGACCCCGGGCCAGATCATCGAACTCACCGGCCGGACCGGGTACTCCCGCTTCCCGATCGCCGCGGAGAACGGTGCGTTCATGGGGTACCTGCATGTGAAGGACGTACTGGATCTGGAGGACTCGCAGCGGGCGGTGCCCCAGCAGATCTGGCGGCCGATGACGAAGCTGCGGTCCGATCTGCCGTTGGACGACGCGCTCACGGTGATGCGGCGGGCGGCGACGCACTTGGCTCAGGTGGCGGACGGGTCCGGGAAGGTGCTGGGTCTGGTGGCCCTGGAGGACGTACTGGAACTGCTGGTGGGCGAAGTACGGGACCCGGCGCACCGGGACCTGCCGGAGGTCCGGGTCACTGAGCCTCGCAGCAGCGAGGAGGCGTTGGCGTCGTAGTGCTTCGGTTGCGGCCGAGTAGGGGCTGATCGCGTGCGTGCCCAGCCGTGCCCACTGCTTTCAGGGGCGCGGGGCTGTGACATCAGCGGCTCCGCCGCGGGGCGCGACAAGCCCCCACCGGCCCGCAGCCGACGAGCTACATCGCCGACGGATCCTGCGGCCCCCGCCCCGACAGGACCTCCCCGTACGCCTGCATCAGGTCAGGCAGCCGCAACGTCGACAAGTCGTCCCTGCTCAACATCCCCGGATACGTCGACAACCGAAGATCCCTATACGCGCAGCTCTTCTCGTACAGCGTCCGCAGGAACCGCCCGTTGCCCAGCTCGTCGATCCAGCCCTGGTCCACCACGTGCCCGGCGATGGAGCGCAGCTCGTCCAGCGCCTCCTCGTCCCAGGCGTCACCGTTCTCCGCCGCCAGCACCTCGCCGATGGAGGTGAGTTCGAGGGGGCGGTAGGACGGAAAGTCGACGCGGGTCGTGAAGCGGGACGAGAGTCCGGGGTTCGCGGCCAGCAGGCGGTCCATGCCCTCGGGGTAACCCGCCAGGATCACGACCAGGTGGTCCCGGTTGTCCTCGGCCCGCTTCAGCAGTACCTGCAGCGCCTCGTCGCCGTACGCGTCCCCCTTGCCGTAACCGGAGTTGGAGAGCGAGTACGCCTCGTCGACGAAGAGGACGCCACCGAGGGCCGAGTCGATCAGTTCGTTCGCCTTGACCGCCGTCTGGCCGAGGTACTCCCCGACCAGATCGGCCCGCTGCGCCTCGACGAGATGGTCGCCGCCGAGCAGCCCGAGGGCGTAGAAGACGCGGCCCAGGATGCGGGCCACCGTGGTCTTGCCGGTGCCGGAGGGCCCGGAGAAGACGAAGTGCCGTTTGGGCGGCTGGACCGGCAGGCCCTGCCCGGCGCGGAGGCGGGCCATGTTCAACTGGGCGGACAGGGCCTTGACCTGGCGCTTCACGGGCTCCAGCCCCACCATGCGCTCCAGCTCGGTGAGCGCCTCCTCCAGTAAGTCCGGATCGGTGGGCCCGGCCGGCAGCGGCCCCGCCCCGGCGCCGGACCTCTCGCGGCCGGCCGGGTCGGTCATCGAGGGCAGCGGACCGGTGGGCGGCGGCTCCGGATCGGAGAGCTTCAGGTCCCGCCCCTCCATGCCGAACAGCGGGTCGATCCCGTCGGGCCCCTCCAGCATGTCCTGCCCGAACCCGGTGAGCGTGATGGCGGCGAGGTCGGCGGAGTCGTCGTACCCGTCGCCCTCGGCGATCGCGGCCAGCCGGGCCGAGGTGTCCATGAAGGCGGGGTCGACGCGGTGCACGGCCCGGTAGAGGGGCAGCGCGGCCGCGGACCGGCCCGTCCCCTCGTGCGCCCGGGCCAGCCAGTACCGCAGCTCCTTGCGCTGGGGCTGTTCGCTGCGGCAGCGCATCAGGGCCGCCGAGAGCAGTGGTTCGGCCTGGCCGTACATCTCCAGGCGGACCCGGGCCATGCCGCCGAACAGACCGGCCTCGATGCCGAGCATCGGGTCGTCGATCAGCGGGTCGGTGTGCCGGACCAGCTGTTCCCAGTCCTTGACGAGGTAGGCGCGGCAGGCGTGCAGGAAGCGGACCTGGTGGTCGGTGTCCACCGGGGGCAGCCCCGCGAGGGCCCGGTCGAGCTCGGGGACGTGGCGCCCGTCCAGCCAGTGCGAGGCGTGTGCGAGCAACAGGTCGCGCGGGCTCTCCAGGACCGGTTGCACCCACCAGCCCAGCCAGTACCAGGAGTTGAGGGTGCGCCGGTGCCGGGCGCGCTGTTCGCCGAAGCGCTCACGGTGCCGGAACATCCGCAGCAGCGCGGTCGTCGTGTCGACCCGCAGCGCGTGCAGTCCGAGCCAGCCGTCGGCCATCCCGGGATCGATGCGCACCGCGGCCCGGAACTCCTCCTCCGCCTGCGGATAGGCGCCCATCGTGTAGGCGTCCACACCTCGCAGCCAGGCGAGGTCGGCCGGGGCCTCGGGGCCCTGCGTGCCGAAATCCATCACGTCCCCCACAAACCGTGCCCCCGTGGTTTCACCACCGGGCCGACGCCCGATGGCCGCCTTCGTCAACCGCTGTGCCGCGGACCGGAGTTGCAACGGTGCGCAGAGCAGTCGTCCGTAGGTCGCACCACGGGCATCGTACCTGCGGTGGTGTCGCCCGCCGTAGGGTGCCGCACAGGCCGTTTGACGAGGTGGGAGCAGATGAGGCGCACCGCGGACGGTGACCGAGGGTGAGCGAATCACGCCTCACGGCGTCCGGAAGGGTGGGTGAGGGCAGAACGAAGCCCCCGATCACGGGGGAACAACCGGGGGCTTCGCGACTGCGGGCGGCCTCGAACGGCCGCACATTCAGAACGTAAGACCTGTACGGCCCCTCGGTCAAGCGGAGTTGGGCGACTCAGGCAAGTTCCCACCGGCGGGTCTTCACAGGTTCAACACATCGCCGCCGGGCCGTCACCGTGCGTGACATCGCGGTCCGGACCAGCGGTCCCCGGGGCCCCGGTGGCGATCTCGTACCCCTCCTGTCGCTGACGTACCAGGAGATCGGCGAAGGGCCGGGACGGGTCTTCGGCGAAATGCCGCTGTTCCGCCTCGACCCAGCCGTCCCAGAACGCACGCAGCTCTGCCCCGTCCCGCGAGCGACCCCGCGCCCAGGACTCCTCGTGGGGCAGATCCATCCACAGCAGCAGAGCCAGGTGCGGGCGCAGTGCGCGCCGACCCGCGCCGACCCCTTCCAGGAGGATCACCGGCGCGGGCGGCAGGACGCGGGACGGTCCGAAGCGGCGGGTGTGCCAGTCGTAGACACCGTACCGCGCGGTCTCGCCGCGGCCGAGCGGTGTGATGACCTCGCTCAGCAAGCGACCGGTCCAGTCGAAGAGTTCGTCGTGGCAGGCGATGTCGTCGAGGTGCAGCACGGGTGCGCCGCCGAGAGCGTCGGCCAACCGCGCCGCGAACGTGGACTTTCCGGAACCGGCGTGTCCGTCGACACCGATCAGTCGGACCGGACCACAGGACGGGGGCAGTCGGCGGAGCCGGGAGGCGAGGAAGTGGATGACGAGTTCCTGAAGGTGCTCATACGGATGGGCGGTCGGGTCCGTCCAGTCTAGTGAGGGGCCTGTGATCGCCACCGGAACGGCAGCTTCCCAGGTCATGCCAGTGGACGAGACCAATATTCGTGGGCGTGACATGGGCGGAAGTGCTGGCAGGAGCATGCCGCCTCATCCATAGTTGGCCCACTACCGTGCACGTGGACCCGCCCCGACTCGGAGACCTGGGGGTCTTCCCAGCCATGAGCAGAGCCGAACAGCCGTCCCGCAGAACCCTTCTGGCCGTCGCGGCCGCCGCCGCGGTGGCCGGCAGCGCGGGCCCCGCCACCGCCGTCGGCAACGCGGCCGACGCGGAGCCCGACGAGACCGCCCGCCTGGTCGACAACCACGCCTGGATCACGTACAGCGACTGGCGACGTGGCACCGGGAAGGGTGCCCGTGCCGTCGCCGGGAGCCGTCCCGGTGTCGTGATCGACGCCCCCGCGGGCACCACCGAGTACACCGACCCGCACACCGGGACCACCGCCACCTGGGAGTACGCGACCTGGACCTCGCCGGTCCACGCGCTCGCCGTGCCCTCCACCGAGGTGATCGCCTCCTGGAACGCCCGCACCCCGGCCGGCACCTGGATCCAGATCGAACTCCAGGGGACGTACTCCGACGGCACGGCCACCCCCTGGTACGTGATGGGCCGCTGGGCGGCCGGTGACGGGGACATCAAGCGGACCTCGGTCGACGACCAGACCGACGGCAAGAGCAGCATCTGGACGGACACCTTCGCCATCGACGACCCGTCGACCGGGCTGCGTCTGGCGTCGTACCGGCTGCGGCTGACCCTGTACCGCAAGCCCGGCGCGAAGAACACGCCGACCGTCTGGCGGCTCGGAGCGATGGGCTCGGACGTCCCGGACCGTTTCACCGTCCCGGCCTCCACGCCCGGCCTCGCGCGGGAGCTGATCGTCCCGCGCTACTCGCAGGAGATCCACAAGGGCCAGTACCCGGAGTACGACAACGGCGGCGAGGCGTGGTGCAGCCCCACCTCCTCGCAGATGATCATCGAGTACTGGGGCGGCCGGCTCACCAAGGAGCAGCTGGCCTGGGTCGATCCGTCCTACGCCGACCCGCAGGTGTGTCACGCGGCCCGGTACACCTACGACTACCAGTACGCGGGCTGTGGCAACTGGCCGTTCAACGCGGCCTACGCGGCCACCTTCAAGGATCTCCAGGCAGTGGTGACCCGGCTCGGCTCGCTCACCGACCTGGAGACGCTGATCGCTGCCGGTATCCCGGCCATAACGTCCCAGTCGTTCCTCAAGGAGGAGCTCACGGGGGCCGGTTACGGCACCTCGGGCCACCTCATGACCGTGATCGGCTTCACCGCAGACGGCGATGTGATCGCCAACGACCCGGCGTCGCCGAGCGACGAGGCGGTGCGGCGCGTCTACAAGCGGCGCGAGTGGGAGAACATCTGGCTGCGTACCAAGCGGTACAACGCCAGTGGGAAGGTCGTCTCCGGCACCGGAGGCGTCTGCTATCTGTACTTCCCCGCGTGCCCGACGCCGCGCCAGCGCAAGGCGCTCGCGGCGGTGGGCGTGCGCTGAGTCGCCCTGCGACGGCCCCTGGCATCCGCCGGGGGCCGTCGCTGTGACCAAGGTCTCGGCCGCAAAAGTGACCGACAGTGGCAAGGTGGACGGATCGGCGGGGGGTTCCGACCAGTACATCCGAGATCAGCGAGATGACATGACCGCACACTCTGCCACCGCCGCCCGCGCCCGTACGGGAGGCCCCGAGGACGACGGCCCGAAGATCCTCGAACACGTCGCGGGCTGGACCCTCGTCGCGGTGATCGCGATGCTCGTCACGCAGCTCGGCCTGCTGTGACCTGATCCACAGGTGACCTGACATACTGCGCACGTCCCGCCGCCAGCCGAGACCAGGGTCGCAATTTGAATATCAGTGATCAGCGTGAAGCCGCCCGGCCGAGGGCCCGCGGCACCGAGCGCTCGGTTGCGCGCCGCGCCGAACTCATCGCCATCGGGCGGAAGTTGTTCGCGGACACGTCCTACGACGCGCTCTCCATGGACGACATCGCCAAGCAGGCGCATGTCGCCAAGGGGCTGATCTACTACTACTTCCAGTCCAAGCGGGGCTACTACCTGGCGATCATCCAGGACTCCGTCGCCGACCTGGTCACCTACGCGGCGAGCGGCCTGGAGATGGGGCAGGTGGACCGCGTCCACCGCACCCTGGACAGCTATCTGCGGTACGCCGAACACAACCAGGCGGCCTACCGCACCGTCGTCAGCGGCGGTGTCGGTTTCGACGCCGAGGTGCACGCGATCCGGGACGGGGTGCGGGAGGCGATCGTCGCGACCATCGCCGAGGGGGCGTACGGCCGTACCGAGATCTCCCCGCTGGCCCGGATGGGCCTGCTCGCCTGGGTGTGCAGCGTCGAGGGCGCCACCCTCGCCTGGATCGACGGTCCGCCCCAGCTCTCCCGTGACACCATGCGCGACCTCCTGGTGAAGACGCTCGGCGCCTCGATGCGCGCCATCGAGGAGCTGGACCCGACCCATCCGGCTCCGGCGCCGGCCCGCCGCGACGGCTGACGCTCGCACCCGGTTGGGGCGGAGGCTCGTGGTCCCCCCCGCCCCAAGTCCTCTTCGGATCCGGTCAGTTGATCGCCCGGATCAGCTCTCCGCCCGAGGTGTCCCCGCTCAGCTCCCAGAAGAAGGTGCCGCCCAGGCCCTGCTGGTTCTTGTACGTCATCTTCGTCGCGATGGTCGCGGGGGTGTCGTAACTCCACCAGTTGTTCCCGCACTTGGCGTACGCGGTGCCGCCGACCGTCCCCGTCGCCGGGCACTTCGCCTTGAGCACCTTGTAGTCGTCGATGCCCTGCTCGTAGGTGCCCGCCGCCGGGCCCGTCGCGGTGCCGCCGGGCGCCGACTGGGTCACACCGGTCCAGCCGCGACCGTAGAAGCCGATGCCGAGCAGCAGCTTCGAGGCCGGGATGCCGAGGCCCCTGAGCTTGGCGATGGTCGCCGAAGTGTAGTAACCCGCCCTGGGGATCCCGGAGTAGGAGTTCAGCGGCGAGTGCGGGGCCGTCGGTCCTGACGCGTCCCAGGCGCCGAAGTAGTCGTACGTCATGGGGTTGTACCAGTCGACGTACTGGGCCGCGCCCGCGTAGTTCGCCGCGTCGATCTTGCCGCCGGCCGTGGCGTCCGCGGTGATCGCGGCGGTGACCAGCGAACCGCTCCCGAACTTCGAACGCAGCGCCGCCATCAGCTTCTTGAACGCCTCTCGGCCGCTGGTGTCACAGGTGTTGCCGCAGGCGTTCGGGTACTCCCAGTCGATGTCGATGCCGTCGAAGACGTCGGCCCACCGGGAGTTCTCGACCAGGTCGTAGCAGGACTGCGCGAACGCGGCGGGGTTGCGGGCGGCCTCACCGAAGCCGCTCGACCAGGTCCAGCCGCCGAACGACCAGATGACCTTCAGACCCGGATGCTTCTTCTTCAGCTCGCGCAGTTGGTTGAAGTTGCCCCGCAGCGGCTGGTCCCAGGTGTCCGCGACCCCGTCCACGGATTCGGCCGCCGTGTAGGTCCGGTCGGTCGCCGCGTAGGCGTCGCCCATCGCGCACTTGCCGCCGGTGACGTTGCCGAAGGCGTAGTTGATGTGGGTCAGCTTCGCCGCCGAGCCGGAGGTCTCGATGTTCTTGACGTAGTACTTGCGGTCGTAGGTGCCCCATTCGGTGAAGTAGCCGACGACCTTGGAACCGGCCGCCTTCGGTGTCGCCCGGGGGGTGGCTGAGGGGGCGGCCGCGGTGGCGTTGCTCGCGCCGGCCAGCAGGCCCGCGCTGAGGACCGCGCAACACGCGGCGGAGATCAGCGCCCGGAAGCGGGCGCGGTGGGGAAAGTGCATCGGTGTCTCCTCGTGGGGGAGAGGGGAACGCCAGCCGATTGGCATGAACGCGGTGAAGCGTTGCGGGAACAGTAGGAGGACTAGACCACCTCGTCAATGGTTCGGACCAATACCGGGTGGATGCGAGGCCGGTCGCCATTGCGCCGGTATATCTTGAAGTGAGCGGTCGTTAACCAGTGACCGGGTGTCTCCTTTCGGGCATACTCACAGGGCGCAGCCGCTGGTCAGCAGCTTCCGTGACCCGGGAGACGCGAGCAGCGACCGGCGCCCAGTGAGACCTGCGGAGCCGCCCCACCCCACGGCGTGCGCCCGCCAGCGCCCTACAGGGAGGAGAGCGTCGCCATGCCCGACCGCGCCCCGCAGCCGGTGGACCGGCAACTGCCCACGGATGAGGCCCGGGACCTGATCTCGCTCGTGCGCGACATCGCGCAGCGTGAGATCGCCCCCGAGGCGGCCGAGGAGGAGGACGCCGGGCACTTCCCGCGCGAGGTCTTCACCCTGCTCTCCCGGACCGGACTGCTCGGTCTGCCCTACGACTCCGAGCACGGCGGGGCCGACCAGCCGTACGAGGTCTACCTCCAGGTCCTCGAAGAGCTCGCCGCGGCCCGCCTCACCGTCGGCCTCGGTGTCAGCGTGCACACCCTCGCCTCCTACGCGCTCGCCACCTACGGCACCAAGGAGCAGCAGGTCGAACACCTGCCCGCGATGCTCGGCGGCGGCCTGCTCGGCGCCTACTGCCTCTCCGAGCCCTCGTCCGGCTCGGACGCGGCCTCGCTGCGCACCAGAGCGATGCGGGACGGCGCCGACTGGGTGATCACCGGCACCAAGGCCTGGATCACCCATGGCGGGGTCGCCGACTTCTACACCGTCATGGCCCGCACCGGCGAGGAGGGGGCGCGCGGGATCACCGCGTTCCTGGTGCCCGCGGACGCGGAGGGCGTGAGCGCCGCGGCCCCGGAGAAGAAGATGGGCATGAAGGGCTCGCCCACCGCCCAGGTCCACTTCGACGGGGTGCGCGTGCCGGACGGGCGGCGCATCGGCGACGAGGGGCAGGGCTTCGCGATCGCCCTGTCCGCGCTCGACTCGGGGCGGCTCGGCATCGCGGCCTGCGCGATCGGAGTGGCCCAGGCGGCCCTCGACGAGGCGGTCGGCTACGCGACCGGGAGACTGCAGTTCGGGCGGCCGATCGCCGACTTCCAGGGGCTGCGCTTCATGCTCGCCGACATGGCGACCCAGATCGAGGCGGGCCGGGCGCTGTACCTCGCGGCGGCCCGGCTGCGGGATGCCGGACGGCCCTTCGCCAAGCAGGCGGCCATGGCCAAGCTGCACTGCACCGACACCGCGATGAAGGTCACCACCGACGCCGTCCAGGTCCTCGGCGGCTACGGCTACACCGCGGACTTCCCGGCCGAGCGGTACATGCGCGAGGCCAAGGTCCTGCAGATCGTCGAGGGCACCAACCAGATCCAGCGGATGGTCATCGCCCGTCACCTAGCGGGTCCGGAGACGCGCTGAACTCACCCGGTCTGACCTGCGGCGCCGCGAGCCGTGCCCACTCCGGGTCGTGGCGCCCCGGCAGGGTCCGGCCGCGGGTGGCCCAGGTGTGCATCAGGTCCCGGTAGATGGGCGGGTCCTGGAGCGGCGGCGGGGCCGGACGAAACGGCGACGGGGCCGACGGGGCCGACGGGGCCGACGGGGCCGATTCTGCGACCGGTGCATACGTACGGGTCATACCGGGGCAACGCGAAGTTGGCTGCCGGGTCACCGGTGTCCGCAATCGAGCGTGAGTTCACGGACGTCCGGCCGGACATCTGGCCACGCACGGCGGTCTGACGTACCGTCAGCCAACCGCAGGCAGGGAGGTTGGCCATGACCGACGACCGCCCCGTACCGCTCGACGAGTACCCCGTGCACCAGGTGCCCCTGTCCATGAAGTACGTGGCGACGGGGGACCGCAACGCCTACGACCGCTGCATCTTCCATGTCCTCGACCACGACGGACGCGCCCTGCTGATCCTCGGGCTCGGCGTGTACCCCAACCTCGGCGTGATCGACGCCTATGCGACCCTGCGCCTCGGCGACACCCTCCACGCGGTCCGCGCCTCGGACGCCCTGCACGACGACTCCCGGACGAACCTGGCCGTCGGCCCCCTGCGCATCCTCGTCGAACGCCCCCTGCGCGACTTCGTGTTGAGCTGCGATGCGGACCCGGACGACCCGGACGGGCTGTCGTACGAGATCAACTGGACCGCCGACTTCCCGGCCCTCTGGGAGCCGCACCACCTCCAGCGCCGGGGCGGCCGGCTCACCCTGGAGGGCAGGCGGTTCGTGCAGGCCGGGCACTGCGACGGCTGGATCCGGGTGGGCGGGCGTGAGCTGCGCGTGCGGGGCTGGACCGGAACCCGGGACCGCAGCTGGGGGGTGCGGCCGGTGCCGGGGGAGGAGGGGGGCCGGTTCGCCGAGGAACATCCGACCTCGGGTTTCCACTGGATCTGGTGCCCGGTCCGCTTCGAGGACCGCTTTCTCATGGTGATCGTCCAGGAGGACGCCGACGGCCACCGCTCGCTCAACGACGCGACCCTGGTCCGCCCGGGCCACCGCGACCGTCAACTCGGCTGGCCCCAGGCCGAGATCACCTACCGCTCCGGTACCCGCCACCCCGAACGCGCCCTCGTCCACCTCGGTGACCTCCGCAAGCCCATGGAGCTGGAGGTGGAGATCCTCACCTCCTCACCGCTCGCGCTCGGCGCAGGCTACCCGCCGGCCGACGACTGGCAGCACGGCACCTGGCAGGGCCGCGACTGGACCGACCGCCGCGCCTATGACCTGACCGAGCCGCACCCCCTGGCCGCCTTCGGCGTCACCGACCACGCCGCCCGCTTCCGGCTGGACGGCCGGATCGGACACGGCATCTTCGAACACGGCTCGTTCGGACGGCACGAACCGAGCGGCTTCACCGGTTTCGACTCGGTGGCCCCTTGAAGCAGCCTGGTTCGTAAGGGAGTTGACGACATGGCCACGGCACCCCGCCCCCGCACCACCACCCGCGACCCGGAGGAACTCGCCCACCGTCTCACCGCCTGGCTCGCCGAACGCCTGCCCGGCGCGAAAGCCGTCGGCCTCACCGTCCCCGCCGCGAACGGCCTGTCCAGTGAGACCCTGCTCTTCGACATCGAACACCCCGAACCGCCCCTGCGGTCCTGCGCGTTGCGGCTCGCCGCGGACCCCTGGGCGTACCCGGTCTTCCCGGTCTACGACCTGGCCCGCCAGTACCGCACGATGCGGACGGTGTCTCGCTGCACGGACCTTCCCGTGCCGAAGGTGCGGTGGCTGGAGGAAGACCCGGGTCCGCTCGGGGCGCCCTTCTTCGTCATGGAGCGCGTGCGGGGACGTGTACCGCCGGACGTCATGCCCTACACCTACGAGGGCAACTGGCTGCATGCCGCGAGCGACGCCGAGCGAGAGCACCTGGAGGCGGCCACGATCGGTTTGCTGGCCCGTCTGCACGACCAGGTCCCCACGGCTGAAGCCGAGTTCCTGGAACAGCCCGGCGAGGGAGACGCGCTGCGCCGCCATGTCGCCGCCCAACGCGCCTACTACGACTGGGTGGTCGAGGGACTCGCCCGCTCACCCCTCATCGAGCAGGCCTTCGACCGGCTGGAGGAACTCTGGCCGCCCGACCCGGGGCTACCCGTCCTCAACTGGGGCGACGCACGCATCGGCAACGTGATCTACGACGGCTTCGAGCCCGTCGCCGTACTGGACTGGGAGATGGCGGCCCTGGCCCCGCGCGAGGTCGACCTGGGCTGGACCGTCTACCTGCACCGCTTCTTCCAGGACCTGACGGTCGCCTTCGGCCGGCGCGGACTGCCCGACTTCCTGCGCCGGGACCGGATCGAGTCCCGCTACGCCGAACTCACCGGCCACACCCCGCACGACATGGACTTCTTCACGCTGTACGCCGCGCTGCGGCACGCGATCGTCATGCTGCGTATCGCCTACCGCCAGGCGCACTTCGGCGAAGTGGCCGTACCGGCGGACCCGGACACACTGATCCTGCACCACGGCAGCCTGCGGGCCATGGTGCAGGGCAGCTACTGGGGCTGAGCGCGGTGGCTCAGGCGGCCTGGCGGCGCATCACCGGCATGCGCATGGGGCGCGAAGCCGGGCCACCGACGTGCGAGAACGGCTGGGTCCGCCAGTCGAGTCCCTGAGGGAGCGTCAACAGCAGGGCCGTGTCCTGCTCCTGGGGCTCAGCCGACTCGTCCGCCGACCGGGCCTCGGCGGCCTTGCGACCCGTACCGGCGCAGACCGTGAGGCCGAACGGATTCCACGGCGAGGCGCACAGCGCGTGCTCCGGCAGCACCTCCTCGTCCGCCAGTAGGGCGATGGGCTGCGCGCAGTCCGGGCAGATCACCCGGTACATCTCGAAGGTGTCGTACGCGTCGAACTCCTCGTCGAGAACGTCAGGTTCGACACTCTCCGGCTCGGACTCGGCAACCGCCTGGAGGCGCTTGGGCGCGGTGCGACCAGGACGCTGAAGACTCTGCATTGGGTTCTCCCCCTCGGACTGGGCCGTGAAGGCGCTGCGGCCTCGACCACAGCAAGCACTTCCCGTCCCGTCATGGCGGTAATCACGAGAACATCACGGAGGCCCTCGCGGGGGTGTGGCCTTCGTCACATGCCACTCGCAGATGCCCGTGGCGGCCCGTTTGTCCCTCAGGCGACGCACAGGCACCTCGCCGTCACATCACGAACCGGGCATGACCTGGGGCACTCAGGTATCCGAGGAGATCAGGCGCACTGTAGGTTCTTGCGCCATGGAGGAGCTGGACCGACAAATCGTGCAGCTGCTCGTCAAGGACGGGCGGATGAGTTACACGGACCTGGGCAAGGCCACGGGCCTGTCCACCTCGGCCGTGCACCAGCGGGTGCGACGGCTGGAGCAGCGGGGTGTCATCCGCGGGTACGCCGCGGTGGTCGATCCCGAGGCGGTGGGCCTGCCCATGACCGCCTTCATCTCGGTGAAACCGTTCGACCCCAGCGCCCCCGACGACATCGCGGACCGCCTGGCCGGCGTCCCCGAGATCGAGGCGTGCCACAGCGTGGCGGGCGACGAGAACTACATCCTCAAAGTGCGGGTGGCGACTCCGCACGAGCTGGAGGAGCTGCTGGCTCGCCTGAGGTCGCTCGCGGGCGTCTCGACGCGCACGACGGTGGTGCTGTCGACCCCGTACGAGGCAAGGCCGCCTCGCATCTGATCAGGCGGTGTCCGTTCCCTTGACCGGGCAACCCGCGCCCCGGAGGCGGGACGGCCCCTGGAACACTGTCCCTCATGAGTGAACCGAACACCGTCCTCCTCCGCCGCGGCGAGGTCCACAGCCCCGCCGACCCTTTCGCCACCGCGATGGTCGTCGAACGCGGACAGGTGGCCTGGGTCGGTTCCGAGGGTGCCGCCGACGCCTTCGCCGACGGTGTCGACGAGACCGTGGACCTGGACGGAGCTCTGGTCACCCCCGCGTTCACGGACGCACATGTGCACACCACCGCGACGGGGCTTGCCCTCACCGGCCTGGACCTCTCCGACGCCCCCTCCCTGGACGCGGCGCTGACCCTCGTACGGGAGTTCGCCGCCGCCCGCCCCCACGACCGCGTCCTCCTCGGCCACGGCTGGGACGCCGCCCGCTGGCCCGAGAACCGGCCGCCCGCACGCGAGGAACTCGACGAGGCCACCGGCGGCCGCCCCCTCTATCTGAGCCGCATCGACGTCCATTCGGCGGTCGCCACGACAGCCCTCCTCGACATGACGTCCCTCGGGGCGGTGGACGGACCCCTCACGGCGGACGCCCACCACACGGTCCGTGCCAAGGCTCTCGGCTCCGTCTCGCCGGTCCAGCGCGCGGAGGCGCAGCGCGCCGCCCTCACCCACGCCGCCTCCCTCGGCATCGGCACTCTTCACGAATGCGCAGGCCCCGAGATCTCCTCGGAGGACGACTTCACGGGGCTGCTGCGGCTGGCGAGTGAGCAGCCGGGCCCGAGGGTGGTCGGCTACTGGGCGGAGCAGGACGTCGACAAGGCGCGCGAGCTCGGCGCGCTCGGCGCCGCCGGAGACCTCTTCGTCGACGGCGCCCTCGGCTCCCACACCGCGTGCCTGCACGAGCCGTACACCGACGCCGACCACACCGGCCTCGCCTATCTGGACGCCGCCGCCGTGGCCACCCATGTCGCGGCCTGCACCGAAGCGGGCCTGCAGGCCGGCTTCCACGCGATCGGTGACGCGGCGGTGACCGCGGTGGTCGACGGCGTCCGCGCCGTGGCGGAGAAACTCGGCCTCGCCCGCGTCCGGGCCGCCCGGCACCGCGTCGAGCACGTCGAGATGCTGTCCCCCGAGGCCATCGCCGCCTTCGCCGAACTCGGTCTGACCGCCTCCGTTCAGCCCGCCTTCGACGCCCTGTGGGGCGGCGAGGACGGCATGTACGCCCGGCGCCTGGGCCGGGAGCGGGCGAGCCGTCTGAACCCCTTCGCGGCCCTCCTGCGCGCCGGTGTCCCGCTCGCCTTCGGCTCCGACAGCCCCGTCACCCCGCTCGACCCGTGGGGCACGGTCCGCGCGGCCGCCTTCCACCGGACCCCCGAGCACCGCGTCTCCGTGCGCGCCGCGTTCACCGCGCACACCCGCGGCGGCTGGCGGGCGGTCGGCCGGGAAGACGCGGGCGTCCTGGTGCCCGGCGCCCCGGCCGACTACGCCGTGTGGCGCACCGGCGAACTGGTCGTGCAGGCCCCTGACGACCGGGTCGCCCGCTGGTCCACCGACCCCCGCTCCGGCACCCCCGGCCTGCCCGACCTGACGCCGGGCCGTGACCTGCCCGTCTGCCTGCGGACCGTGGTCGGCGGACGGACGGTCTTCGTACGGCCGGGCGAGTGATCTCCGGGGGTGGCGGGGTGACGATCGCCCGCCGTCCCGCTGTCGCGCGACCTGCGCATCCTCCGCCCTGACCAGCGGGTTGTCTGCAGATGTGCAGGTCGAACGACTGTTGACAGCCGACGGCAGGGGGCCGGTAGGTTCGGCCGGGTCCACCACCGGACGCCCGACCGGGGAACCTCCGCCCAGTCGTCGCAGCGCCGCTGGGTCAGGGACGGTGTGCCGCACCGGAACACCGCCACTGGGAGCCAGGCTCAGCGCTTGCGCCACGGCGAGGGAACGTTCTGTCCGGCCGGGGAGGTGTGACCCGGGTGGGGCCCGGGCGCTCAGTAGACAACGGCTTTCGGTCGACCCGCAGCCAGCGGGCCCCAGGTCGGCCCGAAGGGCGCCGGGCCCCCATCCGCAGCGAGGGCGGCAATTCCGCCAAGGTGGCCGAAAAGTCCTATCCTTACCCCGCTCTTGTGGAAACGACACCAGCATACGAACGCCTTGTCACGTCATCGCAGGCCGTGCGCACTATGGTGGACGCCTGCGCATTGACTCGAAGGGGCAGCAGTGAACGACGGTGACGGGACCCACACGGGCCAGGAGAGGCGATTCGGCCCGCTCGGCACGGCGTTGGTGATCATTCCGACCTACAACGAGGCGGAGAACGTCAAGGCCATCGTCGGCCGCGTCCGCAAGGCCGTCCCGGAGGCACACGTCCTGGTGGCCGACGACAACAGCCCCGACGGCACCGGCAAGCTCGCCGACGAACTGGCCGTCGAGGACGACCACGTCCAGGTCCTGCACCGCAAGGGCAAGGAGGGCCTCGGCGCCGCCTATCTCGCGGGCTTCCACTGGGGTCTGGAGAACGGCTACGGCGTCCTGGTCGAGATGGACGCCGACGGCTCCCACCAGCCCGAGGAACTGCCCCGCCTGCTGACCGCCCTCAGGAGCGCCGACCTGGTCCTCGGCTCCCGTTGGGTGCCCGGCGGCCGGGTCGTGAACTGGCCCAAGTCCCGCGAGTTCATCTCCCGCGGCGGCAGCCTCTACTCGCGCGTCGCCCTCGACCTGCCCCTGCGTGACATCACGGGCGGCTACCGGGCCTTCCGCCGCGAGACCCTCGAAGGTCTCGGCCTGGACGACGTCGCCTCCCAGGGCTACTGCTTCCAGGTCGACCTGGCCCGCCGCGCGGTAAAGGCCGGCTACCACGTCGTCGAGGTGCCCATCACCTTCGTCGAGCGTGAACTCGGCGACTCCAAGATGAGCCGCGACATCCTCGTGGAAGCCCTGTGGCGGGTCACCACCTGGGGTGTGGGGGAGCGGGTCGGCAGGATCACCGCACGCGGGAAGCGCGCACAGCCGTAGGCCTACGACCTCACAGGCGTGGTTGATCGTCCCCTTATGCCGTGTTGAGCCGCGCCCAGGCACACTGGACGCATGACGACAGGCGCTCCGACCCCCACCTACCCCGCCCGGCCCCGCCGCTCCCGTGTGCGCACCTTCCTGCCGCTGGGCCTCGCCGCCTGGCTGGTGCTGGAGATCTGGCTGCTGACCGTGGTGGCGGGCGCGGCGAGCGGATTTGCGGTGTTCCTGCTGCTGGTCGCCGGCTTCGTACTCGGCTCGGTGGTCATCAAGCGGGCCGGCCGCCGCGCCTTCCAGAACCTGAACGAGGCGCTCCAGCGGGGCGGGGCCCCGTCGAGCTCCGGCAGCGGTGGCAACGGCCTGATGATGCTGGGGGGCCTGCTCCTGATGATCCCCGGCCTGCTCTCCGACGCGGTGGGACTGCTCCTGCTCGTCCCGCCGGTCCAGAGGGCCGTCGGCCGCTACGCCGAGCGCACCTTCGACCGCAGGCTCCGCGCCGCCGCCCCCGGCACCCTGGGCGACGCGTTCCAGCAGGCCCGTATGCAGCGCCCGGACGGCAAGGTGGTCCAGGGCGAGGTGATCGTCCGGGACGAGCCGGGCGACGACACCCCGCAGGGGCCGCGCCCGCCGCTCACCCGCTGACGCGGGGAAGCCGGCCGGGGGCAGCCGCAAGCAGCACAAACCGCGGGCGCGGTACGTGAATCACGTACCGCGCCCGCGGTTACTTGTATGCGCTGTGTTCCCGCTCAGGCCGACTTGCGGCTGTCCCGGGGATGAACAGCGATGTTCATCGCGCCGGAACGCAGAACCGCCAGACGCTCCTCAAGGACCTCTTCGAGTTCCTCTCGGGTGCGTCGCTCCATCAGCATGTCCCAATGCGTACGCGCGGGCTTGGCCTTCTTCTCTTCAGGGCCGTCGCCGTCCACGAGGAGTGCCTGGGCCCCACAGACCTTGCACTCCCACTCCGGCGGAATCTCCGCCTCGACCGAGAAGGGCATCTCGAAGCGATGTCCCTTCTCGCATGCGTACTCCACGGCCTGGCGCGGGGCCAGGTCGATGCCGCGGTCCGTCTCGTAGCTGGTCACCACGAGGCGCGTGCCGCGAAGAGCTCGCTCACTCATGAATCGTGCCTCCCGGGCTTGTCGCCCACAGGACAGGTGTCGCTGTCGTCGTCATACCGGTCAACGTCCGGTCGGCGGTAAAGATTCCCGTTCCGGGTCCCGTCCCGGGCAATGCGTCGCCGTCGTAGCCGCCCCTTGTTGTACCCACCAGCGCCCGGTTTGTCACATCTGCAAGCAGATGTCACCCAGCGTTTCGTCATCTTTGACGCGCAGTAACGGTACGCCTGGCAGGCCAAACGCGTACACTACAGCGCTTTGGTGTTGAACGCTAAATCCTTTCGGGTACAGGGTTGCCCGCGTCGCTGATCGCCCGCCGTACCGGAACCCGCGCGAGCAGGGCGAATCCGATGACGAAGAAGGCCACCAGCGAGATGATCGCGTCCCGATAACTTCCCGTCAGCTGGTAGGTGATCCCGAACAGCAGCGGGCCCAGCCAGCTCATCCCGCGGTCGCTCATCTCGTACGCCGAGAAGTACTCGGCCTCCTTGCCGGGCGGGACGAGATGGGAGAACAGGGAGCGGGACAGGGCCTGGCTGCCGCCGAGCACGAGCCCGATGCCGGCGGCCAGCACGAAGAACCACCCGGGCGCGCCCGCGGGCAAGAAGAACCCGGCCCCCAAGACCACCGCCCAGGCGACCAGCGAGCCGAGGATCGTGCGCTTGGCCCCGTAGGTCCGCGCGAGCCGGCCGAGCGCCAGCGCTCCCGCCACCGCGAGCACCTGGACCAGGAGCACGGCCGCGATGAGCGTCGACTGCCCGAGATCCAGTTCCTCGGAGCCGTAGAGCGAGGCCTGGGAAATCACGGTCTGGATGCCGTCGTTGTAGATCAGGTACGCCAGGAGGAAGGCGAGCGTGAGCGGGTGGCGGCGCATGTCGCGGACGGTGGCGGCGAGCTGGCGGAAGCCAGGGGCCGTGGACTCCTTCGCCTCCCGCGCGACCGGCCCGCGGTCGCGCAGCCGGCGCAGCGGAATCAGCGCGAACGCGCCCCACCACAGCCCCGCCGAGGCAAGGCAGATGCGGACGGCGGCGCTCTCGGAGAGGCCGAAGGAGTCGTGGCCCATGTAGAGAACGAGGTTCGCGACCAGCACCAGGGCGCCCGCGGCATAACCGAAGGCCCAGCCCTTGGAGGAGACGGCGTCGCGCTCCTCGGGCGGGGCGATCTGCGGGAGGTAGGAGTTGTAGAGCATCGTTCCGACCGACTGCGCCGCGTTCGCGACGACCAGGAGGACGCCACCGAGGAGATAGCGGTCGCCGCCGAGGAAGAACATGCCGGTCGTCGCGGCGGCCCCGGTGTAGGCGGCGGCCGCCAGGAGGGGCTTCTTGCGGCCGCTGCGGTCGGCGGCGGCACCCACCAGGGGCATCACCAGCACGGCCACGATCACCGACAGGGACACCGAGTACGCGAAGAAGGAGCCGGCCCGCACGGGGATGCCCAGGGGATGGACGTATCCGTCCGCGTCCGCCGCGTGCTTCGCGACCGACGTCAGATAGGGGCCGAGGAACACGGTGAGCACGCTCGTCGAGTAGACGGAGCACGCCCAGTCGTAGAAGTACCAGCCGCGTTGCTCACGCCGCCGGTCGTCGGCCGCGTCGGCCGCGTCCGCCCGCACGGTGTCGGTGCCCACCCGTGCCCTCGCTTCCCCGTGAAGTGCCGTGCGCGGACCGGGGAACGAGCGGGTCGGACGTGGGTCAGACCCAGACGCCCCGGTCCTCCATGACCTTGCGCAGTGTGTCGATGTGATCGGTCATGATGCCATCCACTCCCAGGTCCAGAAGCCGGTGCATGCGATCGGGCTCGTTGATGGTCCACACATGCACCTGCAGCCCGCGCGCGTGGGCGGCACGCACGAAGCGGTGGTCGACCACCTGGATGCCGGACTGTGCCTCGGGCACCTGGGCGGCGACCGCCGAGCGGCGCAGCGCGGCCGGGACTCCCCACGAGCGCAGCCGCAGGTTGAGCACCCCCCGGATGCCGTACGACGTCGCCAGGCGTGGTCCGGCCAGCCGCTGGGCGCGCATCACCCGCGCCTCGGAGAAGGAGCCGACACAGATCCGGTCCCAGGTGTTGGTGCGCTCGACGAGGTCCAGCAGCGGCTGGAGGGCCGGTTCGGCCTTGAGGTCCACGTTCCAGCGGGCGTCGGGGAAGGTCTCCAGGAGCTCCTCGAACAGTGGCACGGGCTCCTTGCCCGCCACGCGCGCGTGACGTACCTCCGCCCAGGACAGATCCGCTATCCGGCCCGCCCCGTCGGTCACCCGGTCCAGGGTCTCGTCATGGAAGGCGACCAGCTTGCCGTCCGTCGTGGCGTGGACGTCGGTCTCCAGGTACCGGTAGCCCGCCTCGACCGCCCGCCGGAACTGGAACGCGGTGTTCTCCAGGCCGTCCGCCGCCCCGCCCCGGTGGGCGAAGGGGATGGGGCCGGGATGGTCGAGGTAGGGGTGGCGTATCCGCGAGGTCACGGACGCAGTATCGCTCCGCGCGGTTGCCCGGTGGCAACGACCGTGCTGCCGTCGGATGCCGGGGGAACGGCGAACACGCGCAGGAAGACCTGGGCGAGCGGGCCGATCGACACCGCGTAGAGGACGGTTCCGACGCCGATGGTGCCGCCGAGCGCGAATCCCGTGACCACGACGGCCACTTCGACCGCGGTACGCATCAGCCGGATCGAGCGTCCCGTCCGCCGGTGCAGCCCGGTCATCAGACCGTCCCTCGGGCCCGGGCCGAAGCTGGCGGCGATGTAGAGGCCGGTGGCCACACCGTTGAGCACGATGCCGACCATCAGGAGAGGGACGCGCACGGCCAGACCGTGCAGGTCGGGGACCGCGGCGAGGGTGGCGTCCATGGCGATGCCGACCACGAAGACGTTGGAGACCGTGCCGAGGCCCGGCCGCTGGCGCAGCGGGATCCACAGGAGCAGCACCGCCGCCCCCACGATGATCGACACGACACCGATCGACAGCCCCGTCAGCTCGGCGAGCCCCTGGTGCAGCACGCCCCAGGGCTCGAGGCCGAGGCCCGCCTCGACGAGCAGCGCCGAGCTGGCCCCGTACAGGGCGAGTCCGACGTACAGCTGGATCAACCGTCGTCCCAGACGGCTCTGCGTGGACAAGGCTGGTCCCCCTGTGGTGGTAGTGGCCTGACGCATGACACCCTGTGGCTTGGGATGACACGCCATCCATGGCCAATTCGGGGAAGGTGGACTGATTTCAGTGGCGCAGTGGACCTCGGCGGTGGGTGCGGCGCAGCTCGCCCGGCTGCTCAACTCTCAACAGGACCGGCCGGCGGGCCCCGGCACGCGCCGCCCGCCGGCCTATCGCGCGCTCGCCGACGGCATCCGCCTGCTGGTCCTGGAAGGGCGAGTTCCGGTCGCCGCCCGGCTTCCCGCGGAACGGGAGCTGGCCCTCTCCCTGTCCGTCAGCCGTACGACCGTGGCGGCGGCCTACGAGGCGCTGCGGGCCGAGGGCTTCCTGGAGTCCCGGCGCGGCGCGGGCAGCTGGACGGCCGTACCGGCCGGGAACCCGCTCCCCGCGCGCGGTCTCGAACCCCTCCCGCCCGAGGCCCTCGGCTCGATGATCGACCTGGGCTGCGCGGCACTGCCCGCCCCCGAACCGTGGCTGACGCGTGCGGTGCAGGGGGCCCTGGAGGAACTGCCGCCGTACGCCCACACGCACGGGGACTACCCGGCGGGTCTGCCGGCTCTGCGCGCGATGATCGCCGAGCGGTACACCGCGCGCGGGATCCCGACGATGCCCGAGCAGATCATGGTCACGACCGGGGCGATGGGCGCGATCGACGCGATCTGTCACCTCTTCGGGGGCCGGGGCGAGCGCATCGCGGTGGAGTCCCCGTCCTACGCGAACATCCTCCAGCTGATGCGGGAGGCGGGCGCCCGGCTCGTGCCGGTCGCGATGGCGGAGGGGCTGACCGGCTGGGACATCGACCGCTGGCGCCAGGTGCTGCGGGACGCGGCGCCGCGGATCGCCTATGTCGTCGCCGATTTCCACAATCCGACCGGTGCGCTGGCCGGCGAGGACCAGCGGCGGCAGTTGGTGGAGGCGGCGCGGTCCGCGGGGACCGTGCTGGTGGCGGACGAGACGATGAGCGAGCTGTGGCTGGACGAGGACGTCTCGATGCCGCGGCCGGTGTGCGCCTTCGACCCCGCCGGATCCACCGTGGTCACCGTCGGCTCCGCGAGCAAGGCGTTCTGGGCGGGGATGCGGATCGGGTGGGTCCGGGGGGCACCGGACGTGATCCGCAGCCTGGTCGCCGCGCGGGCCTACGCCGACCTCGGGACGCCGGTCCTCGAGCAGCTCGCCGTGAACTGGCTGTTCAGCACCGGGGGGTGGGAGCAGGCGGTCGAGCTGCGGCGATGCCAGGCCCGGGAGAACCGGGACGCGCTGGTGGCGGCGCTGCGCAAGGAACTGCCCTCATGGGAGTTCGAGGTACCGCAGGGCGGCCTGACGTTGTGGGTGCGGGCCGGGGGCTTGTCCGGGTCGCGCCTGGCGGAGGTCGGTGAGCGGGTGGGCGTGCGGGTGCCGTCGGGGCCGCGGTTCGGGGTCGACGGCGCTTTCGAGGGGTATGTGCGACTGCCGTTCACCGTCGGGGGTGCGGTGGCCGACGAGGCGGCGGCCCGCTTGGCCGCTGCGGCGAGGGTGGTGGAGAGCGGCGGGTCGGGGGCGGGGGAGCCGCCTCGTACGTTCGTGGCTTGACTCGGGTGATCGGACGCGTTCAGGGGCGCGGGGCTGCATCGATTTGCAGCTCCGCTGCGGGGCGCGAGAAGGCCCGCGCACCGGTAGCCGCCCGGACAACCCCCGGAGTCACGGTGCTTCCGCGACCATCGCTTCTGAGGGCGCGGCTTCCGAGGGCGCGGCTTCCGGGGGCGCCGCTTCGGAGGGGACCGTCTCCGCATCGGCCGGAGTCGTCCGCTCCGGCAGCAACGCCAGCACCGCCTGCCGGTCCGTCTCGCTCGTCGCGTCGTCGTACGGATCCGGAGTCGCCGGCACCTGGAGGCGATGCACGGGCCCCGTACCGAGCCGGGCGTAGCCGCGGCCCGGCGGAACCTGGGACACCGGGGTGGTGTGCGGAGGCGCCCCCAGGACGGCCTCCAACTGGTCCGACGTCGCGGGCCCCAGCACGACACGCGCGCGCGTGTGCTGTCGTACCGGATCGCTCAACGCCTCCGCGCTGTCGAACTGGTCGGCCACCACCACCGTGACGTTCGCCGCACGCCCGTGTCGCAGCGGGACCTGGAGCAGGGACTGCGGATCCTTGCGGCCGTCCGCGGCCGCCAGGTGGGTGAAGGCGCTCGGACGGTCCAGGAGGATCCACAGCGGGCGCTTGGTGTCGTCGGGCGCCGGTTGGCCGGCCTGCCGGGCGCGGTTGGTCGCGATCAGACGGCGCTCCGTCTCGGTCGCCGCCCACTCCAGGCTCGCCGTCGCTCCCGCCAGCCCGCACTCGACCGCGAGGACCCCGTCCCGTCCGGTCAGGCACGCGTACTCGCCGGTGGCGCCGCCGTCGACGATGACGACGTCGCCGTACTGAAGAGCCTGGATCGCGATCGAACGCAGCAGGGTCGAGGTGCCGCTGCCCGGCTGGCCCATGACCAGCAGATGCGGCTCGGTGGAGCGGATGCCGGTGCGCCAGACGACCGGCGGGACGTCGCGCTGCCCGTCGCCGTAGCCGAGCGGAAGCGTGCGCTGGACCTGGGTGGGGTCGGTGAAGCCGAGGACCGTCTCGCCGGGGGCGGTGACGAAACGCTGGGCGGCGATGTCGGTGGGCAGCGGGGTGAGGACGGTGACGGTGAGTTCGTTGCCCTCCTCCTCCCAGCTGAAGTGGTACTCGCGGCCGCGGCCCGACTTGGCGTGCAGCAACTGCTCGATGCGGGCCCGGGACTCGGCCTCGCCGTCGGTGAAGTACGCCGGGTAGCGGACCAGCAGGTGGGTGATGCGGCCGGTGCTGTCGAAGTCGTACGCGGGGAAGGCCTTGTCCCACTCGCCGCCGTGGGTGTACAGCGGGGCCGGGTCCTCGGCCGCCGAGAAGTACGGGACGAGTGCTTCGTACAGCGACTGGAGGCGCTGTGTCTGCGACTCGTCGGGTCCGTCCGGCTCCGGCGGCTTGCGGTCCCGGCCCTGCCAGGCTGCCGCCGCCATCAGGCTGATGACGGCGAGCAGCGGACCGTACGGAGCGAGCGCCACGACCAGGATCACCGAGGCCACCAGGAACAGCAGCGGTCCGCGCCTGTCCTTGGGGGTCTCCGCCCACCTGCGCCGCCCGGCCGAGGCCAGCCGGCGCAGACCGCGAGTGATCGTGATCAGCGGGTGGAGGACGTCGGTGGCGCTGTCGGCCGCCGTCCGGGCCAGCTCCCGGCTCCGGGCGATCTGCGCGCTGCCTGTGCTCAGGATGCGGGGGAGGGGGCGGCGGACCACTGCTGTCTCCTGGAGGTGCGTACGGACGGGAGGGGCGGTGTCAGAACTTGATGCCGCCGAGGAGGCTCGCCAGGCTCTCGCCGCCGGCCTTGATGCTCGGGGCGATGGCCGTGCTGGCCAGGTAGAAGCCGAACAACGCCGAGATCAGGGCGTGGGACCCCTTGAGCCCGTCCTTGCGGAAGAAGATGACGACGACGATGCCGAGCAGTACGACACCGGAGATGGAGAGGATCATTGCGGTGCTCCTGGTTCGTGGGGACAGTCACCATGAGTACTTCCAGCATCACAGCATGTATCCATACGATAAAAGGTGCAAATGGATGGATTTCTCGCGATTTCACTTGGTTGGCGGAGTCGTGGTGATCCCTACCTCCGGCACTTCGGGTCATCTGCCGTGCGAGCCAGTACCCTTGCGATTCACCTGAACGGTTGTATGAGAGGCGGTCCGGCCGATGACTGAAGCCCCCGACCCCGAGGTCGTGGAGCTGGCGACCAAGATCTTCGATCTGGCCCGGCAGGGGCAGTCCGAGGCGCTCGTGGCGTACGTCGACGCGGGGGTTCCGGCAGGCCTCACCAACGACCGCGGGGACTCGCTCGTGATGCTCGCCGCCTACCACGGTCACGCGGACGCGGTGCGCGCGCTCGTCGCCCGCGGGGCGGCGGCCGGCGGGGTCAACGACCGGGGGCAGACGCCCCTCGCCGGGGCTGTATTCAAGGGCTCCACGGATGTCATCGAGGCCCTGCTGGAGGGCGGCGCCGATCCGGCCGAGGGCACCCCCTCGGCGCTCGACACGGCCCGGATGTTCGGCAGGGCGGAACTGCTCGAGTTGTTCGCCGCACACTGATACGTATGTTCTGACCAGCGAAAACACAGACAACGGGGGAGGCGGTACAGGGCCGCCGAAATTTCGGTCGCGGCAGACGGAAGTGCCGGGTCATCATGACCTCGTGGTTCACGGACGTGATGGCAGGGCAGGTGATGCCGCACCGCGCGGACCGTGACGCGGGTCCGCATGGGCCACCGACGAGAGGCAGAGGAAGATGGCTTACAGCAAGCAGGAAACGGCGGGCGCCCCGACGTGTTGTCACGCGGCCAGGTAATGCAGGTCCCCGGTTGCGTCGACGCTTGATGTGAGGCTGTTTCCCATGTTCGATCCGGTCATAGCGCCCAGCGGTACGCTGCTCGGCCTGCTCCAGCGGGGCCGCGGCGACGGCACACTGCACGCGCTCACCGCCCCGCGCGCCGAAGCGCTCGCGGCCCTGAACCACTGCGTGCTGCGCGATCCCCGCCACGACTGGCAGGTGGAGAACCGCTCGCTGTACTACGCCCGTCTCTTCCTCGACCTTGGTGGTGAGCTGGACGAGATCGAGGCACACCTCTTCGAGGTGGACGACGTCTTCGACACCGAGGAGTCACGCACGGGCCTCGCCCTCGCCGTCCTCGGCCACCTCGCCTCCTACGGCAGGCGCGACGCGCTCGAACTGCTGCGCAGGTACGCCGCCTCGGGCTCCAACTGGGCCTGGGCGCTGGACGAACTGGCGTTGCGGGACGACGACGCCGGTCTGCGTGCCCTCGCCGCGCCCGTGCTCGCACGCTTCGCGACCGATCCCGAGGGCGAGGCCGAACTCGCCGTCACGGTCCGCGACGCCTTCGAGCCGAGGCCATGGCGGCTCTGGGCCGACGATCCCCGCGAATCCGTCTCCACCCGCGTGCGTGCCGCTCAGGAGGCCGGCTGTTTCGACCGCTGGCAACGCCAGATGCGACCCGCCGGACCCCGCCCGGGCTGGAGCGTGCAGGCCGTCTTCGAATGGGCCCAGCAGGGCATCGAGCGGGGCGCCGCGCTCCATGTGCCGGCCGCCCGCTGTCTGACCGCCGTCGCCGGGCCCGAGGACCGGCAGGAGATCCTCATGGCGGCCAAGGACGGCACCGACGGGGCGCGGTCCACCGCGCTGCGCTATCTCGCCGACAGCAATGATCCCGACGCCTTCGATCTGATCGAGTCGGCCGTCGCCACCGGCTCGCCGACCGTGGTGGAAGCCGCCCTCGACTCATTCGAACGCATGCGCAGTGTCGCCGCCGTCGACCGCGCGCGCGGCTGGGCCCGCCGACCCGATCCGCTGGGCGCCGCCGCCGGACGCATGCTCGCCTGCCTGGGCGGAGCCCAGGACCGGGACCCCGTGCTCGCGGCCCTCCGGGAGGCCGTACGGGGCGAGGGCCCCGACGCGCCGACCCTGTGGACCCTCGTCGACGGCACCGGACGGCTCGGCATCGTCTGTGCCGCGCCCGTGCTGCGCCACATCTACCGGGAGACGGCCTCCTCCCACCTCCGCGGCCGCGCCGCCCGCGCGCTCGCCGCCACCGACCCCTCCTTCGCCACCGGCTTCGCCGTCGAATGCCTCTGGGACTGCGAGGAGACCACCCGCGAGATCGCCGCCCGGCATGCCGAGACCGGCGACGCCCGGGTCGTGGAGCGACTGCGCCGGCTGGCCGCCGACCCGGCCGAGGAGGCCGAGGTCCAGACGGCCGTCCGCAGCCGTATCGGACCGGACGCCGCAGCCATGTGAGACATGTGGAACCACCCTCGGGTGTGAATCTCCGGGGCCTGTCACACCCGTCCGGTGAACTCGGGGTGACCCGCGGGTCAGGTCGGCATGGACACGGCCTGACCTGCTCGGGTGTGCAGCGCAACGCTCACGGGACGTTCATCGTTCGCAAAGATCCACGTTGACGCGGGCACGTCCAGCGCGGCGAGAACACCCGTATGCGTGTCGTCATAGTGACCGAATCCTTTCCCCCCGATGTGAACGGCGTGGCCCACTGCGCGCTCCAGACCGCCCGGCACCTCGTAGATCGCGGTCACCTTCCGCTCGTCGTCGCGCCGGCCACCGCCGCCGGTCCCGGGTCCGGTGTGGACGCCCTCGCGCCGTGCCCCGTCGTCCGTGTCCCCTCCCTCCCCCTCCCGGGCTACCCCCAGGTCCGCGTCGCCCTCCCCAGCAGGCGCGTGGCCGCGGCGATCGCCGAGCACCGTGCCGACGTCGTCCACCTGGCCAGCCCCTTCGTCCTCGGCGTGCGCGGCATGGCCGCCGCCGCCCGGCTCGGCATCCCCGCCGTGGCCGTCTACCAGACCGACCTCGCCGGATACGCCCGCACCTACGTGCACGCGGGAGAAGCCGCCGCCTGGCGCCGTATCCGCTCCGTCCACGCCGCCGCCGACCTCACCCTCGCCCCCTCCAGCGCCTCCCTGCACGACCTGGCGGCGCACGGCGTGCCCCGGGTCAAGCTGTGGCCCCGGGGCGTGGACACCGTCCGATTCCGCCCCGACCTGCGCGACGAGGCGCTGCGCCGCCGACTCGCCCCGAGCGGCGAGACGATAGTCGGCTACGTCGGCCGGCTCGCCCCCGAGAAGCACATCGAACTGCTGGCCGACGCGTCCCGTCTGGAGGGCGTCAAGGTCGTGGTGGTCGGCGACGGACCGAGTCAGCCGCATCTCGAACAGGCGCTCCCCGGCGCGGTCTTCCTGGGCCGGCGCACGGGCGATGAACTGGCCCGGATCTTCGCCTCCTTCGACGTCTTCGCGCACACCGGCCCCTTCGAGACCTTCTGCCAGACCGTGCAGGAGGCCATGGCCAGCGGTGTGCCGGTCGTCGCACCCGCCGCCGGCGGTCCCCTGGACCTGGTCGCCCACGGGCGCACCGGGTTCCTGGTCCCGCCGCGCGACCCGGCCGCCGTACGGGACGCCGTGTGGTCCCTGGCCGCCGACCCCGAGATGCGCGCCTCGTTCGGCGTCGCCGCGCGGGCCATGGTCGAGGGGCGCACCTGGGCGGCCGTCGGCGACCAGCTGATCGGGCACTACGCCGCCGTGCTCACTGGCCGGAAGACGGCGGTGGCGGCATGAGCGGACAGTCACTGCGGATCGTTCGACTCGCCAACTTCGTCGCTCCCGCCTCGGGCGGCCTGCGCACCGCCCTGCGCGAGCTCGGCAAGGGCTATCAGGCGGCCGGACACGAGTCCGTGCTCATCGTGCCCGGCGACCGCGCGAGCGACCGCCGGACCGAGCAGGGCCGGATCATCACCCTGCCCGGCCCGCTGCTGCCCGGCACCGGCGGCTACCGCGTCCTCGCCGACAAACGGCGTGTGGCCCGGCTCCTGGAGGAGCTCGCCCCCGACCGCCTGGAGGTCTGCGACCGTACGACCCTCAGGTGGACCGGCAAATGGGCCCGGCGCGCCCGCGTCCCCGCCGTGATGGTCTCCCACGAGACCGCCGACGGCGTGCTGCGCACCTGGGGCCTGCCGGAGGGCGCGGCCCGGCGTACCGCCGACACCCTCAACGTCCGGACGGCGCACACGTACGCGCGCGTGGTGTGCACCACCGAGTTCGCGGAGCGGGAGTTCGTGCGGATCGGCGCGCGCAATGTCGTACGGGCCCCGCTGGGCGTCGATCTGGTGGAGCGGCGCCCGGCGCTGCGCGACGCGGGACTGCGGGCCCGGTACGCCCGCGAGGACGAGACGCTGCTCGTGACGTGCACCCGGCTGTCCGTCGAGAAGCGGCCCAGCACCGCGCTGGACGCCCTGGAGTCCCTGGTACGCCGGGGGCGGCGGGCCGTGCTCGTGGTGGCCGGAGACGGGCCGCTGCGGCCGCGCCTCGAACAGCGGGCGCGGGAGCGCGGGCTGCCGGTCACCTTCCTCGGGCATGTCTCCGACCGCGGGCTGCTCGGTGCGCTCCAGGCCTCCGCCGACGTGTGCCTGGCCCCTGGGCCGGCCGAGACGTTCGGGCTGGCCGCGCTGGAGGCCATGGCGTGCGGCACGCCGGTGGTGGTGAGTGCCTCCTCCGCGCTGCCGGAGGTCATCGGATCCGCCGGGGCCGTCGCCGCCGACCGCGGGGAGGCCTTCGCGGACGCCGTGGACATGCTGCTGGAATGCTCCGAGATCGAGCGGCGCGAGACCGCACGCGCGCGTGCGGAGTGCTTCGGGTGGGACACGGCGGTCCGGGCGTTCCTCGCCGCGCACGACGCGGACGTCTTCGTACGGCCCTCCGTGCCCGGAGGCGTGGCATGAGCGGGGACACGTCATGAGCGGGAGCGTGTGCGTGAGCGGGTGCGCGTCATGAGAGGCCCGCGTTTCGTCGCCCTCGGTGACTCGCTCACCGAGGGCGTGGGGGATCCCGTGGGCGACGGATGGCGCGGCTGGGCCGCGCTGCTCGCCGACGGGCTCTCCCGCGAGGACGTGGAGTTCACCAACCTCGCGGTGAGCGGGGCGCAGACCCGGGACGTGCTGGAGCGGCAGCTGCCCGCGGGGCTCGCAGGGCGGCCGGATGTCGTGTCCGTGGTCGTCGGCGTCAACGACACCCTGCGCTGCACCTTCGACATCCACGCCGTGGCCGCCCGGCTCGACACGATCTACGCGGCCTTCCGAGCGCAGGGCGCCGTACTGCTGACTGCCTGTCTGCCGGACCCGGGCACGATGCTCGGTCTGCCCGGGGCGCTGGCGCGGCCCCTGGCCCGGCGGCAGCGGGCGGTGAACGCCGTGGTGCACGCGTTGTCCGAGAGGTACGGGGCGGTGCATCTGCATGCCGCGGAGGGGGGTTGGACCACCGAGCGGGCGATGTGGAGCTCGGACCGGTTGCATCCCGGCGAGCGCGGGCACCGGCAACTGGCCGTGCGGTTCCATGAGTTGCTCGCGGAGCGGGGGATCGCGACCGGAGTCGCGCCCTCGGCCGAGCCGGAGTTTCCCGTGCCCGCCAGGTCGGCGAGTCTGCGGTGGCTGGCCACGGCGGGGACGGGGTGGGTGGTGCGGCGCTGTACCGATCTGCTGCCTCAGCTGGTGACCCTGGCCGCGGACGAGATGCGGCATCGGGCGCGAGGGACGAGCGGGCGGCTCGATCTGCGGGCGGCGCATGCGGTGTCCATGGCGTTGGCCGCGCTGTCCGTGCAGGAGCGTCCGGCCGAGGCGGCTTGAGCGCGATGCCGGGTGCGGGTGCGTGGGTCGAGCAGTTCTCCGCGCTCCTGGGTGGGTCAACGGCGGCGTACCTCCACGAAGCGCACCGGGGTTCCCGGCACGGCCTGGGCCGCGGCTGGGAGGTCGCTCTCGCGGACCACTCCGATCACCGGGTAGCCGCCGGTCGTCGGGTGGTCGGCGAGGAAGATCACCGGCCTGCCGTCGGGCGGTACCTGGACCGCGCCCAGGACCATGCCCTCGCTGGGGAGTTCGCCCGTCAGAGCCCTCTCCAGGGCGGGCCCTTCCGTCCGCAGGCCGATGCGGTTGCTCGCCGCGGACACCTGGAAGGCGCGCGAGGTGAAGACCCGCACCGCTTCCGGTGTGAACCAGTCGTCACGAGGGCCCAGCGTGACGCGTAGGACCAGTTCCGCGGGGGGTGCGGGCTGC
This sequence comes from Streptomyces sp. NPDC005483, assembly GCF_040606035.1. Lineage (NCBI taxonomy): Bacteria > Bacillati > Actinomycetota > Actinomycetes > Kitasatosporales > Streptomycetaceae > Streptomyces > Streptomyces sp. NPDC005483. Next base: position 33,732 of record NZ_JBEXEA010000028.1, on the reverse strand, counting down.
GGTGCCGCGTCCACGCGTGTGTGGAGCGGTGTCGGTGCGCCAAGAGGGAGTACCGCGCCGTCGGTGAGGGGAGTCGGGCCCAGGCCGGACAAGAGGTCCGTGGAGCGGCTGCCCAGCACCGGCTCCACGGCGATCCCGCCGGAGACGGCCACATAGCTGCGTACGCCTTTCAGGGCCGTCCCGATGGTCAGGAGTGCCCCTGCCGGTACGTGCACCGGTGCGCTCCAGGCCGCTGGTCGCCCGTCGACCGTCACGGGGCAGGGGGCCCCTGTCACGGCCACGGTCACCGTCGAACGGGGCCGTAGCGCACAGCCGTTGAGCGTGGTCTCCAGGACGGCCGCCTCGGGGCGGTTGCCGACCAGACGGTTGGCGAGGTCGGCCGCCGGACCGTCCAGGGCGCCCGAGTGCGGGACGCCGAGATGGGCGTGGCCCGGACGGCCCCGGTCCTGGACGGTGGTCAGTGCTCCGGCCCGGACGACGGAGAGGGCGCGGTCCGTCATGCCGCCCCCACGAAACGCACCCGTGTCCCCGGCGACAGCAGTGCGGCCGGCACGCGCGCGTGGTCCCACAGAACGGCGTCCGTGGTCCCGATGAGCTGCCAGCCGCCCGGCGACGAGCGCGGGTAGACGCCGGTGTACGGGCCCGCGAGCGCCACCGAACCCGCCGGGACGGCCGTGCGCGGGGTGGCCCGGCGCGGGACGTCGTAGCGGGCGGGCAGGCCCGTGAGGTAGCCGAAACCGGGCGCGAATCCGCAGAAGGCGACCGTGAACTCGGTCCCTGAGTGGATGCGGGCCACCTCCCGGCAGGAGACGCCCCAGTGCGCGGCCACGTCGGCCAGGTCCGGGCCGTCGTAACGCACCGGGAGTTCGATCACCTCACGCGCGCGTGAGGGAGCGGGCGGTACCTCGGAGGCGGTGAGTTCGGCGGCCAGGCGGGCCGGGTCGGTGAGGCCGTCGAGGAGGACCGTGCGGGCTGCGGGGACGATCTCGCGGACCGACAGCGAGCCCTCCGCGCGGCGGCGCACCAGCTCGGCGTGCAGCGCCTGGGCCTCCTCGCCCGAGGACACCTCGACGAGCAGGGCGCGGTCCCCGACCGGCAGAGTCCTCATACGAAGGCCTCCACCCGGATGCCGGAGGTCTCCAACCGCTCCCGGACCCGTCGGGCCAGCTCCACCGCGCCCGGTGTGTCGCCGTGCAGGCACAGGGAGCGGGCCTCGACCTCGATACGGGCGCCGGAGCGGGCGGTGACCGAGCGGTCCCGGGCCAGCCTCAGGGAGCGTTCCACGACCGTCTCGGGGTCGGTGACCACCGCGCCCTCCTGGCCGCGTGGCACCAGCGTGCCCTCCTCGGTGTAGGCGCGGTCCGCGAAGGCCTCCGTGACGCCGGACAGGCCCGCCTTGCCCGCCGCCTCCAGCAGACGCGAGCCGGGCAGGCCGAGAACGGGCAGGGTGGCGTCCGCGAGGAGCACACCGTCGACGACCGCTGCGGCCTGCTCCTCGTCGTGGACGACCCGGTTGTAGAGCGCGCCGTGCGGCTTGACGTACGACACGCGCGTGCCCGCCGCGCGGGCGAAGACCTCCAGGGCGCCGATCTGGTAGGCCACCTCGGCCGTCAGCTCGGCGGACGGCACGTCCATCGCGCGCCGCCCGAATCCCGCGAGGTCCCGGTAGGAGACCTGGGCGCCGATCCGGACCCCGCGCGCGGCCGCCAGCTCGCACACCCGCCGCATGGTGGCCGCGTCCCCGGCGTGGAACCCGCAGGCCACGTTGGCGCTGGTGACGACGGAGAGCAGTTGCTCGTCGTCGGTCAGCTGCCAGCGGCCGAAGCCCTCGCCGAGGTCGGCGTTCAGATCGATCGAGGTCATGACGGTTTTGTGGCTCCTTCCATCGCTTTTCGGCCATTCTCAGTGGTTTTCGATGGTTTCATCGGTTTCACGCCACTCGGTACTGTTCGTCGCGTGCGTCCGTCAGGAACATCTGCCCCGGCGCGTGGGTGATGGCGAACGGTGGGCGCGAGGCCATCACCGCGGCCTGCGGGGTCACACCGCAGGCCCAGAACACCGGGATGTCGTCCGGTTCGGCGTCCACCGGATCACCGAAGTCGGGGCGGCCGAGGTCGTCGATGCCCAGCCCGGAGGGATCGCCGCAGTGCACCGGGCTGCCGTGCACGGCCGGGAGCAGACTGCTCTCGCGCAGGGCTGCCGCCAGGTGCTGCGGCGGCACCGGGCGCATGGAGACCACCATGGGTCCGTGCAGCCGCCCCGCGGGACGGCACTGTCGACTGGTCATATACATGGGAACGTTCCGGCCCTGCTCGATGTGCCGGATCGGGACGCCCGCCTGCGAAAGTGCCCACTCGAAGGTGAAACTGCACCCGATCAGGAACGAAACGAGGTCGTCCCGCCAGTGTGCGCGCACGTCCGTCGGCTCGTCCACCAGCACGCCGTCCTCCCACACCCGGTAGCGAGGGAGATCGGTGCGCAGATCGGCGCCCTCCGCGAGGACGGTGGTCCATTCACCGGCGTCCGTGACATCGAGGACCGGGCACGGCTTGGGGTTGCGCTGGCAGAACAGCAGCATGTCGTACGCCCAGTCGGCGGGCACCGAGATCAGGTTGACCTGGGTGTGGCCGGCCGAGACCCCGGCGGTGGGGCCGGTCAGGCCCGCCCGGAAGCGGGCCCGTGCCTGGGCCGGGCTCCACGCGTGCGCGTGCTCGTCGACGAGGGTCAGCGGACGGTCTTCCGTGCGGTTCACGCGAGTTCCTTCCCACGGGTCTCCGGCAGCCCGAGCAGGGCCAGTGCGGCGATGCCGTAGCCGATGGCGCCGAAGACCAGCGCCCCGCCCACGCCCCAGCTGTCGGCCAGGAAGCCGACGGTGGTCGGGAAGACCGCGCCGACCGCGCGGCCCGCGTTGTACGTGAAGCCCTGTCCCGAACCGCGCACCGCCGTCGGGTACAGCTCGCTCAGATAGGACCCGAAGCCGCTGAAGATCGCCGACATGCAGAACCCGAGGGGGAAGCCGAGGACCAGGAGCCAGGTGTCGGCTCCGCTCGGGATGTTGCCGTACGCCACGATGCAGACGGCCGACAGGAGGGCGAAGAGCCAGATGTTGCGCCGCCGGCCCAGTCGGTCGGTGAGGTAGCCGCCGGTGAGATAGCCGAGGAACGCGCCGGAGATCAGGAAGGCCAGATAACCACCGGTGCCGACGACCGACAGTCCGCGATCGCTCTTGAGGTACGTCGGCACCCAGGTGGCGAGCGTGTAGTAACCGCCCTGGACCCCGGTGGACAGCAGCCCCGCGAAGATCGTCGTGCGCAGCAGGTCCGGCTTGAAGATCGCTGTGAACGACCCCTTCCCGGCACTCTTCTCACGCACCGCGATCGCCTCGGGGGCGTCCTGGACCTGGCGCCGCATCCAGACGACCAGCAGGGCGGGCAGCGCACCCGTCCAGAACATCACGCGCCAGGCCATGTCGGCGTCGAAGACCGAGAAGACCAGCGTGTACACGATCGCGGCCAGCGCCCAGCCCACGGCCCAGGAGCTCTGGATCGCGCCCAGGGTGCGGCCGCGGTGCTTGGCGCTCGCGTACTCGGCGACCAGGATCGCGCCGACCGCCCACTCGCCGCCGAACCCGAGGCCCTGGAGGGCGCGGAAGACCAGCAGCGACTCGAAGTCGGGCGCGAAGCCGCAGGCCACGGTGAAGATCGCGTACGTGACCACCGTGATCATCAGCGCCCTGGCCCGGCCGGCCCGGTCGGCCAGCACCCCCGCCAGGGCGCCGCCGATGCCGGAGGCCAACAGGGTGACGGTGGTGAAGAGACCTGTCTGGCCGCTGTCCAGGCCGAAGTAGGCGGCCAGCGCGACCATGCTCAGCGGGAGCGTGAAGTAGTCGTAGGAATCGAGGGCGTAGCCGCCGAACGCACCGGCGAAAGCGCGTCGGCCGCGTGGACCGAGGGCGCGGAACCAGCCCAACGCCCCGTCTTCGGCGGGATGTTCGGTCGGTGTGGGGTGGTCGGTCAGGGCCTGTGGGGGCGGGGTCGTGCTCATGAGCACCTCGCAGTGGGAGGACGGAGGTCGCGGAGCTGAACCGTGCGGTGAGAGTAACGTAGAGGATCGTTCAACGATCCTTCAATACCTGTGTTGTTTCGTTCTCGTGTCTGCGGTTGAATTCCGGGCATGGCAGAGCAGCTGAGCGGACTGGCCGACGATCGCGCCCTTCTGGGCCGCACCAGCACGGCCGAGCGGGTCTCGGACATCCTCAGAAGCCGCATCGCCGAGGGCTACTTCCCGCCGGGCACACGGTTGTCGGAGGACAGCATCGGAGGGGCACTGGGCGTGTCCCGCAACACGTTGCGCGAGGCGTTCCGGCTGCTCACGCACGAGCGACTGCTCATCCACGAGCTGAACCGCGGCGTGTTCGTCCGGGTTCTGGCCGTCGAGGACGTCGAGGACATCTACCGCACCCGCGCGCTCGTGGAGTGCGCCGTCGTCCGGGGCCTCGGCGAGCCGCCGTACGTCCTGGACGCGCTTGCCGAGGCGGTCGTGGAGGGCCAGCGGGCGGTGCGCGAAGGCGACTGGAAAGCACTGGGCACCGCCAACATCCACTTCCACCGCGAACTCGTCGCCCTCGCGGGCAGCGACCGCACCGACGAACTGATGCGCAGCGTCTTCGCCGAACTCCGGCTCGCCTTCCACGTCGTGGACGACCCCAAGGCCCTCCACGAGCCGTACCTGGCCCGCAACCAGCAGATCCTCGGCGCGCTCCAGGCCGGTGACAAAGTGGAGGCCGAAAGGCTGCTGGCGGTCTATCTCGGCGACTCGTTGGAGCGAGTGGTCGATGTGTACCGGCGGCGGGTGAGCGCCCCGTAGGGGCGCGGGGAACTGCGCGACCAGCCCCCACCGGCCCGCAAGACGACGAACCACCGTTGGCCACCCGTCCAACCGCCGGAGGCGATCCGCGCCGTTTGGGGAGTTGTCAGACCTAGCACCTAGTCTGTGCACCGTGACTTCGCCTGCGACGACGGACAGCGTTCCGCCCCAGTTCAGCGCGGGGCCGCGCCCCGCACCGGGCCCGGCCGCCGACGAGGGACTGGCGCGTCGGCTGCGCGCGCTCGCCTGCACCGCGCCGCTGCACGACCTCGACACGCGCAAGGCCAATCTCGCGGGCGAGTACTCGGTGTACGGCATGGCGGAGGTGGCCCTGGCCGCCATCGACCTGGTCACCCTGAACATGGACTTCGACACCGGCGCCGACCACGACGAGATCGTCGCCCGTCTCATCCCGCGCATCGCCGCGCAGGCGCCGCAGAGGCCCGTCGCCGAGCACGAGCGCGTGGCCCGCTGGGTCCTGGAGAACCTGATCAACGTCGGCAGCGTCGACCGTGGATTCCGCGCGGTCTACGGCACCTTCGCACCGGACGGGACCTACGTCCGGCGTGACTACGACTTCAAGCTGATCGAGGAGGTGCCGGGGCCCGGCGGCTCGGTGTACCTCCGGACCACGGACGAGGCGGTCAACGTCCTCGTCGGTGCCCTCGACACCGACGTCACCAGCGCCCAGATCGCCGCCGAGGTCAAGCTGGAGGTGCTGATCAGCCGCGGCCGCCTCGCCGACGCCCAGCTCGCCGCCGAGCAGGCCCGGTACCGGACCGTGCAGTACTCCGAGACCCTGCGCCGGGCGCTGGACGCCACCCGGCGCAATGTCCGGGCCGTCGACTGGCTCAACTCCGTGCCCGACATGATCGCCGAGGCGCTCGACCACGTCGCCGACCGGTACCGCCACGAGAACGCGATCCTGACCAACATCCGCAAGGCGCGCGACGAGTCCGAGGACGCAGAGCAGAAGCGGCGGGCCGCCGAGCTCGTCGACATCGTCAAGGACTGCATCCGGCGCCACACCCAACTCCAGTCCAGGCTCCTGGAGGCAGGCCCGCTGTTCCGCGCCGAACAGGACCGGCAGGCCTTCGCCACCCCCATGACGACATCGGGGATAGACCTGTACGGCCACCTCGTCGCGCCGGTGCTGCCCCTGCCGTTGGAGCAGGCCACCCGGGTCACCGACGCGTTCTTCGCGCGCGGGACCGGCCTGCGTACGCCGGTGTCGGTCCGGGTGGGCGACCTCGTCGACATACTGCTGACGCCCCCCGCGGAACGGGAGCACCTGGGCGCGGAGATGCCGGAGCCGGACCTCATCGCCACGCCGGACGACAGCCGGTTCAGCGAGGAGCAGCTGGCCTTGGCGAAGGAGCTGCTGGACCTGCCGGCGGACGCGCCGCGACGGCTCTCGGGACTGCTCGCGCAGGCTCGCCGGACCGGAGGGTTCGATCTCGCCTACCTGGTCGCCCTGTTGGCGATCCACGCGGCCAGCCCCGCCGTCGGCACCGCCTACCGCCAGGGCGAGCAGAAGCTCCTGTTCGCCGTGGACGACGGAACGGAACTCGACGATCCGGACTTCGGTGGCGCCGACCTCATCGTCGGCACAGCCCTGCTGGACGCCGCGGGCATGGCGGCGGACCGGACGGAAGCGGCATGAGTGAGGTCAGGCCGGACGGAAGCGGCATCGGTGAGGTCAGCCCGGACGGATGCAGCATGAGCGAGCAAGAGCGTGACAAGGAGCCCCAGCCGTGAGTGAGCATGTCGAGTGGAGCGACCCGGAGGCCCCGACCCCGTCGGCGCCCGCCGCCGTCACCCCCGCCGACGCCGCCGACGCCGCTCGGCTCGTCGCCTTCGGGCTGCAGCCCAAACTGCAGCCCGCGCGGGACCAGGAGTACGCCGAGCTGCTGCGGCGCTATCGGGAGGACTCACCGTTCGCGCGGCTCGCCGACGCCGTCGCCGCCGGACTCGGGCTGGTCGTGCTCGAAGTGTCCCCGCGCGCGGGGATGGCCGTGACCGCCGCCGAGGACTCCGTGTTCGCGGTGCGGATGGGGGACTACGCGCGTCGTACGTCGGCCGACGGCGGCGACCGGTTCCTGCACGGCCTCGCCCATCTCGCCGTGGCCGCCATGGCGTTCCCGCGCCCCGAGGACCTCGCCGACGACGGATACATCGGGCGCGTCTCGGTCAACGGCGTCGACGCCTTCGTACGGCAGGCCTGCCGGCGCCTCGAGGAGCGCGCCGAGGAGGTCGGCGAGAACACCGACCCGGCCACGGACGCCCCAGGTCTGGAGGCGGCCTGGCGGATCTGGGCGAGACGCAGCGCGGCCGGTGCCACCAAGGACGCGCGCCGGCTCGCCGGGTCCACGACCGGCATCGTGGGCAAGGCCGCCGCCTTCCTCACCGACTCGGGATTCCTCCAGCGCACCGGGGACGACAACGGCGGTACCTACCGGACCACGGCTCGTTACCAGCTCCAGGTGCGGGACATGGCCGGAAGCGCCGCCATGGCCGAACTCCTCGAGCTGGGTGTCGTCCCGGTCACCGACGGCACGCCGACGCTGCTGCCGCCCCAGGACGGCGACGACCTGGAGCTGGCCGCCGATGCCGGGCTGCCGTTCCACTCCTGAACTTCCCTGATCTGCCGAAGACTTACGAGAGTCCGCCATGTACGAGCTGTCCCGGGTCCGCCTCTACTCCATCGGTCCCGCCGGTGCGCGCTACGCCGACACCGTGCTTGACCTGCGCGGCGTCGGCGCGGAAGTGCCCGACCCCGCGCCCACTCAGGCGGAGTTCTTCGAGGAGGAGCCCGTCGGCCCGCCGCGCCGGCCCGCGCCCGCCGGAGTGCTCTTCCTGGAGAACGGCGGCGGCAAGTCCGTCCTGCTCAAGCTGATCTTCTCGGTGATGCTGCCGGGCCACCGGAACACGCTCGGCGGTGCCAGCTCCGGTGTGCTGCGCAAGTTCCTGCTGGCGGACGACTGCGGGCACGTGGCCCTGGAGTGGCAGCACACCCTGACCGGCGAGTGTGTCGTCGTCGGCAAGGTCAGCGAGTGGCGGGGACGCCAGGTCTCCAACGATCCGCGGAAGTTCGCCGAGGCCTGGTACTCGTTCCGGCCCGGACCGGGACTCAGCCTCGACAGCCTTCCCGTCGCCGAGTCCACCGCCGTACGGCCGCCCGCCGAGGGCCAGTCGGCCGCGCAGGGCCGTCGCCGCACGATGAAGGGCTTCCGGGACGCCATCACCGAGGCGGGCAAGGCGTATCCGCATCTGGAGGTGCACTGGGAGGAGATCCACGACCGGTGGATCGAGCACCTGGGCGACCTCGGCCTGGACCCCGAACTCTTCCGCTACCAGCGGGAGATGAACGCCGACGAGGGCGAGGCCGCCGGCCTGTTCGCGGTGAAGAAGGACTCCGACTTCACCGACCTGCTGCTGCGGGCCGTGACCGACACCCGCGACACCGACGGGCTCGCCGACCTGGTCAGCGGTTTCGGGAACAAGCTGGGGCGACGCGCCGAACTCATCGCCGAACGGGACTTCACCGCGGGCTCCGTGGACCTGCTGGGCCGGATCGTCGAGGCCGCCGGGGCCCGCTCACGCGCGCGGGACGTCCACACGGGCGCCGAACGCCGTACCCGGACGCTGGCCCGCCGACTGTCCGCGCGGGGCGTCCAGGAGCGGGTACGGGCAGCGGACCTGGCCCAGCGGGTCACCGCGGCCGCGTACGCGGTCACACACGCCGAGGCGGGCCGTGAGCGCAGTGCGCTCATCGCCGCCCAACTCGCCTACCGGCACGCCTCCCTGGCGCTCGCCGCCGCCGAGAAGTCGGCCGCTGCACAGAAACGGGAGCTCGCCGAGGCGCGCACCCTGCACTCCGCCTGGCAGGCCGCCGAGGCCGTACTGCGCCACCGCGCCGCCGCCGACCGGGTCGCGCGCGTGGCCGCCGCCATCCAGGAGGCCGAGCGGGACGCGGCCCCCGCGCTCGCCGCCCGCGCCAAGGCCGCCGTCGACCTCGTACGAGCCCTGCACGCGGCCGCCGGGAGCGCCGAGACGCTCGCCAACGAGGAGGAGGAGCGGTCCGCCGCTCTGCAGGAGGTCAGCGACTCGGCCCACCGGGACGCCACCTCGGCCGCCACCGAGGCGCAGCGCGCCCGCAGCGAGATCGGCCATCTGCGCCAGCGGCTGACCGAGGTCGAGCAGGAGACCGCCGAGGCGGTACGCGCGGGCTGGCTCGACGACAGCGCCCCCGACGCCGACCCCGCCCGCGCGGCCCTCGCCGCGAGCGACGCCGAGAAGACGGCCGTGGCCGCCTGGGACACCGCCCGCGAGGCCTCGCACCGGGCCGCCGAACACGCGCGTGAGGCGGCCGCCGCCGAATCCCGTGCGGAGCTCACGGCCGCCCGCGCGGAGGACGCGGCCACGGCGGCCGCGCGGTCCTACGAAGCCGAACGGCGCCTGGCCGAAGGGCTGGCGGGGGAGGAGCGGCTGGCGGAGCTGCTGAGCCTGACCGGAACCGTCGGGACCTCAGGGACCGTCAGGAGCGTGCCGGGACCGCGCACCGGGGCCGAGGGCACGAGGGCGAACGGCGCGGCCGGGCGCGAGAGTGCCGGGAGCGGCGCCGATCCGCACGCCGGCTCCCTGGGCCCTTTCGCCGACGGCGGCCTCACCCCCGAGGATCTCGACCGGTTCGCCGACGAACTGCGTGAGCTGCTCGACGACTCGGTCTCCTCGGCCGAACGCCAGCTCTTCGAACTGCGTACGGCCGCCGCCGACGACTCCCGGATCCTCGGCGCGCTCGGCGACGGCGGTCTTCTGCCACCGGGGCCGGACGTACTGGCCACGGTCGAGTTCCTCGGGGAGAACGGCATCCCCGCCCTGCCCGGCTGGCGCTACCTGGCCCAGGCGGTCGACCCCGCCGACCACGCGCGTGTACTGGCCGCCCGGCCGGAACTGGTCGACGGCGTGATCATCACCGACCCCGACACGCACGCGCGTGCCCGCGAGGCACTGAACGACGCGGCCCTGCTCCCGCGCTCCGCCGTCGCCGTGGGCACCGCCGCCGCTCTGCTGGCGCCGACCCCGGCGACCGATTCCCAGAGCGCCGACGTCTTCCTCGTACCGCCGAACCCGGCCATGCACGACGAGCACGCCGCCGACGAGGAGCGCCATGCGCTGCGCGCGCGGGCCGGTGAGCGGGACGAGGAGATCCGGTCGCTCGCCGCGCGCCTGGGCAAGGACCGTGAGCTGGCCGCCCGGCTCGCCTCCTGGCGCACCGGGTGTCCGGCCGGCCGGCTCGTCGAGCTGGCGCAGGCCGCGCGGGACACGCGCGTGTTCGCCGAGGAGGCGGAGGCCGAGCTGGCCGAGGCGCGGACGGTGCGGGCCGAGGCCGACGAAGCCGCCGCCGAGGCCGCGCAGACGCGCGACGAGCGACAGGAGGCCGCGCAGAAGGCCCGGCGCGCCGCCGATGCCCTCGCCGGGCTGGCCTACCGGCTGCGCGAGCGGGCCGGCTGGCAGGCCAAGCTGCGCGAACTGGCCGACGAGGCCACCGAGTCGGAAGCCCGCGCCCAGACCTGCCTGGATCGCGCCAGGGCCGCCGACGAGGATCGGCGCGGGGCCCAGCGGGCCGCCGACGACGCCCGCCGCACCGCGCGTGCGCTGCGTGCCGAGCGCGCCGAGATCGCCGGCGCCCCCGACGACGTACCGGACAGCGACCCGGATGCCTCCAAGGCGTCCCTGCCCGCGCTCCGCGAGGCCTACCGGGCCGCCTCCCAGCTGTACGAGAAGGTGGGGGTCGGTGCCGATCTGCGGGCCGAGCAGGCGCGGGCGGAGAGCGACGAGAGCGCGGCCCTGACCGAACTGGACCGGCTGAGCAACAAGGTCCGTACGCGCGCGGAGCAGTTGCTCCAGTCGCCCGACGGCTCCGACGGGCCCTCCCGGCAGGCAGCCGCCGCCCGTGCGGAGGAGCTGGTGCAGCTCCTGGAGACCCGTATGTCGACCGCGAGCGAGCAGCTCGGGCGGCTGCGTGGTGAGGCCGAGCGGCACGCGCCCGAGGACGGCGAGGCGCACACCGAGCTGTCGCCGGAGCTGGAGCCGCGCGACGCCGAGCACGCGCAGACACTGTTGCGTACGGCCGCCGCCGAACTCGCCTCCCGCACCGAGGCCTTGGCGCAGGCCAGGGAGGCGCACGCGGAGCTGCTCGGCTCGCACCGGGCCGCCGAGGACGCGGCAGGCGGATTCGACGAGATCGCCGCGATGCTGCGCGACCTGCTGCGCGAGCACGCCATGGAGGACGAGCAGGACGAGTCGGAGCCGTACCCGGGCAGCCCCGAGGAGGCCCGGCAGGCCGCCGCCGAGGCCCGTCGGTCCCTGCGTGGCTGCGCCGCCGACCTCTCCGCCGCCGAGTCCGCCGTGCGCGAGGCCGGCGACGTACTCGTCCGGCACGCCAACTCCACGCGCTACGAGCAGGTCCGCACTCCCGCGCGGCAGCAGATCCGCGAGCTGCCCGCGTCCGCGCTGCCCGAGCACGCGCAGAAGTGGGCGGACGCCTTCGCGCCCCGACTGCGGGTCCTGACCGATGAGTTGGCGCAGCTGGAGCGGAACCGGGACTCGATCGTGGACCGGCTGCGGGGCCTCGTGGAGTCCGCGCTCGCCACGCTCAGGTCCGCCCAGCGCCTGTCCCGGCTGCCCGAGGGGCTCGGCGAGTGGTCCGGGCAGGAGTTCCTGCGGATCCGCTTCGAGGAGCCCGACCAGGCGACGCTGACCGAGCGGCTCGGCGAGGTCATCGACGAGGCGACCAGGGCCGCGGTGAAGAAGAACTCCGATCTGCGGCGTGACGGGATGTCCCTGCTGCTGCGGGGAGTCGGGGCGGCGCTCCAGCCCAAGGGGGTGGCCGTGGAGATCCTCAAGCCGGACGCCGTGCTGCGCGCCGAGCGGGTGCCCGTCGGACAGATGGGTGACGTGTTCTCCGGCGGCCAGCTGCTGACGGCGGCCATCGCGCTGTACTGCACCATGGCGGCCCTGCGGTCCAACGACCGGGGCCGGGACAAGCACCGGCACGCCGGCACGCTGTTCCTGGACAACCCGATCGGCCGCGCCAACGCGACGTATCTGCTGGAGCTCCAGCGCGCGGTGTCGGACGCCCTGGGGGTCCAGCTCCTGTACACCACCGGCCTGTTCGACACGACGGCGCTCGCCGAGTTCCCGCTGGTCATCCGCCTGCGCAATGACGCGGACCTCAGGGCCGGCCTGAAGTACATCAGCGTGGAGGAACACCTGCGCCCGGGCCTGCCGCAGCAGCCACAGGCCGACGAGGCGGGGCACAGTGAGATCACGGCGACCCGGATGTTCAAGCGTCCGACGCCCGCGACTCCGTGATCCGGCGCCCGTGACTCCATAAGGGGCGCGGAGCCGCGTCCGGTACGCGGCTCCGCGGAGCGGGCACGCTCGCCGGACTCAGGAGTGGGACAGCTGTCCCCTGCTGCCGCCCTGCCGCCGTATCCGGGCCTGGGCCCGCTCGGTGAGCCGCGCCTGCCGCCTGGCCTTGCGCCGCTCACGCCGCAGCGCACGCGCGGTGCTGCTCGGGGTCGACACCACGCCGTGGCGCTGGTTCCACACCTGGCGGGTCACCCAGACGTCCAGGGCGCCCCAGGTGGCCACGACGGTGCTGGCGACACTGCTCAGCACCATCGGGAACGCCAGCCAGGAACCTGCCAGGGTGCACAGGAAGGCCACCATCGCCTGAAGCAGGGTCACCGCGATGATCAGCACCGCCCGTACCGCGGAGGTCCGCACCGGGTCCGGCAGCCGACGCCTGCGCGCGGGCTCCTCGACCCACAATGGCCGGTACGGCTCCTCCCGGGCCGCGCCCCGCCCGCTGGGCGCGGCCGCCGCCGACGGTATGCCGAGACGCCGGGTATCGGGGCGCCGCGGCGGCGCCGGACTCGCTGTCTCCACGCCGGTTCCCGGCGCCTGCTGTCGTTCCGCCGTGCCCATCACCGTGTCACTCCCCACCGCCCGCAGACCCTCGTCCCGGTGTCCGTGAACCGGGCTTCAAAGGTGGCTGCCCGGCTTGCGCTGCTTTACGCCGCCCAGTTGCAGATGCGGCTCCTGTGGCCGAATCCACCGCCATTTCCCGAAGAGAAGGACGAACAAGACCTCTTCAAGATTCCCCCGCGATGTCAAAGAAACGAAAAAATCCAGCCAACCGCCCACCCTGGCCGATCGGTTCCGGTCGGACACGGACCACCAGGTCGCAGGAGGCAATCTCCCGCAATGGGGGGACAACTCCCCATGTCTCGATTCCGGAGCGGAAGTTCGTGTTCCGGACGCAACTTCAAGTTACGTGTGCGTCGGTAGTAGGCTCGCGCCGTTTGTTGACGTACATGTGTACCCCCGGCCGGCGGGGGTCGAGCTGGGGGAGGCCATGCGCTTTCGCGGGAAGTCCATCCGCCGGAAGATCGTGGCGCTGCTTCTCGTGCCGCTGGTGTCCCTGATCGCGGTCTGGGGCTTCGCCACGGCACTGACGGGACGTGAGGTCGCCCAGCTCTTCCAGGTGTCCACCGTCACGGAGAAGCTCGGTTATCCCATCGAGGACACCGTGCGCGTGCTCCAGCAGGAACGCCGCCAGACGCTCGTCTACCTGGCCGACCCGCGCGCGTCGGACGCCCTGTCCGCGCTGCGCACCACGAGGAACGCCTCGGACGACGCCATCGCCAAGTTCCGGAAGAACGCGCACGATCCCGATGTCCGCGACGGCCTCGACCAGGACGACGACGAGCGCCTCACCGCCGTCCTGGACGCCTTCGACGGCATCGACGCGCTGCGCCGGAGTGTCGAGGACGGCACCGTCTCCAGGCTTCAGGCCCTCGACCAGTACAACCGCCTCGTCGACCCCGCCTACGCCCTCCTCGCCACCCTCGACGGCATCGACAACGTCGAACTGGACAAGCAGGCGCGGGCGTTGGTCAACATCACCCGTGCCCGCGAACTGCTCTCCCGCGAGGACGCCCTCCTCGGTTCCGGCCTCGTGGTGGGGAAGCTCACCCGCGACGAGATCCGTGACGTCTCCGACCTCGTCGCCCAGCGGGCCCTTATGTACGACATCAGTCTGGGAGTGCTGCCGGCCTCGGAGCGCGAACGCTACGAACGCTTCTGGAAGAACGCCGGCACCGCTCCGCTGCGCTCCGCCGAGAAGTCCGTCTCCACCGCGGAGCCCGGCACGACCGGCAGCGTCAGCGCCAAGAGCTGGGACGCCGCCGCGGGCGGTGTGCTCGACGAACTCGCCAAGCTCGACGACCAGGCGGGCGACCGCCTGCAGGACCGTGTCCGGCCGGACGCGATGGGCGTCATCGTCAAGGCCGCCGCCGTCGGCGTCCTCGGCCTGATCGCCCTGCTCTTCTCGCTGGTCCTGTCCGTGCGGGTCGGCCGCGGTCTCATCCGCGACCTGAGGCAACTGCGCCTGGAGGCCCACGAGGCCTCCGGCGTACGGCTGCCCAGCGTGATGCGCCGCCTCTCGGTGGGCGAACAGGTCGACATCGAGACCGAGGTCCCACGCCTGGAGTACGACAAGAACGAGATGGGCGAGGTCGGCCAGGCCCTCAACACCCTCCAGCGCGCCGCCGTCGAAGCCGCCGTCAAGCAGGCCGAGTTGCGCGCCGGCGTCTCCGAGGTCTTCGTCAACCTCGCCCGGCGCAGCCAGGTGCTGCTGCACAAGCAGCTCACCCTGCTCGACACCATGGAGCGCCGCACCGAGGACACCGACGAACTCGCCGACCTGTTCCGCCTCGACCACCTGACGACCCGTATGCGCCGGCACGCCGAAGGCCTGGTGATCCTCTCCGGCGCCGCCCCCTCCCGGCAGTGGCGCAAACCCGTCCAGCTCATGGACGTCGTGCGCGCCGCCGTCGCCGAGGTCGAGGACTACGAGCGCATCGAGGTCCGCAGGCTGCCCAGGGTGGCCGTGACCGGCCCGGCCGTCGCGGACCTCACCCATCTCGTGGCCGAACTCCTGGAGAACGCCACGGTGTTCTCCCCGCCGCACACCGCCGTCCAGGTCCTGGGTGAGCGCGTCGCCAACGGCTTCACCCTGGAGATCAACGACCGCGGACTCGGCATGGCCGCCGACGCGCTGCTGGACGCCAACCTCCGGCTCGCCGAGACACCCGAGTTCGAACTGTCCGACACCGACCGCCTGGGGCTGTTCGTGGTCAGCCGGCTCGCCCAGCGGCAGAACGTCAGGGTCTCGCTGCAGCCTTCGCCGTACGGCGGCACGACGGCGGTCGTCTTCATCCCCGACGCGCTGCTGACCGACGACGTCCCCGACACCAACGGCATCGGCTTCCGCCTCGACCGCCCCCGGCCGTCGAAGGAGGCCGAACTGGAGCAGGCCCAGCGCGTCTCGCTCACCAGGGGACCGGCCCAGCTGCCGGGTATGCCGCCCGCGATCCTGGACGGCCCGGTCGAACTGGAGGCTCCCGTCGACCTGGACACCCTGAGCGACCTTCCGGGGGTGCTCGAGTCCGAGGACAGTGAGCGCGGCGGACTGTTCCGACCGCGCCGCTCCCTGGCCCAGGTCGAGGACGCGGCGCCCGGAGCCGACGGGGCGGACCTCGGCGACGACGGCCCGGGCGCCCCGGTGTCACTGTCCCGCCGGCGGACCCCCAAGCTGGTCAGCTCCCACGGACGCCCCGTCACCGACGAGCGGCCCGGACGCGGGGAGACGGACCTGCCGCCCGCCATCGGCCCGGGCGCCTCCCGGCCGCAGACCACTCCCTCGGCGGGGCCCACGCGCTCCGAACCGCCGACCCTGCCGAGCCGCCGCCGTGCCGCCGCCCTGCGCCGCAGCACCGACGTGGCCGACCGCCTCGACGAACTGACGCAGACACCGGCCCCATCGGCGTCCCCTGGTCGTGAACTCGGCGGGGCCCCCGGAGCCCCTGCTCTGCCACGGCGCACCCGGCGTGCGGAAATCGCGTCGAGCGGCCCGGCCGTGGACGACTCCGCCACCGATGCCACCGGCGGGCAGGAGTCGGGTACGTCCCCTCTCGGCGCCGTGGGTCCGGCCGTGGACGCCCACGGGAGGGACGGCGCTGCCGGCTCCGCCCCGGGCGGCGTCGTACGACCCGGATGGGGCGAGTCCGCCCGCGGTGCCTCCCAGGCATCCGGCTCGGGCAGGCCGCCCCTCGGCGCCGCCCGCGGGCCCGCCGGCTCCGGCAGCGCTCCGCTGCCGCGCCGGGTACGACAGGCCAGCCTGGCCCCGCAGCTCAAGCAGGCCCCGGAGCGGCGCCCCCAGAACCAGGCGGAACCCGCCGAGCGGGACGCCGACGAGGTACGCAGCCGAATGGCCTCGCTCCAACGGGGCTGGCAGCGCGGCCGTGAGGAGAACGCCGTGGTCGACGACACGTCCGGCGGCACAGCACCACAACGAACGACTAAGGGGGACGGTCGATGACCGCACCGAAGGCGACCGACAAGTCCGGCGAGCTCAACTGGCTCCTCGACGACCTCGTGGAGCGTGTCGCGAGCATCCGCAAGGCCCTCGTGCTCTCCAGCGACGGCCTCCCGACCGGCGTGTCCCAGGACCTGACCCGCGAGGACAGCGAGCACCTGGCCGCCGTGGCCTCCGGGTTCCACAGCCTGGCCAAGGGCGTGGGCCGGCACTTCGAGGCGGGCAGCGTCCGGCAGACGGTCGTGGAACTGGACGACGCGTTCCTGTTCGTGACGGCCGCGGGCGACGGCAGCTGCCTCGCCGTCCTCTCGGACGCCGACTCGGACGTGGGTCTCGTCGCGTACGAGATGACGCTCCTGGTCAAGCGGGTCGGCGCACATCTCGGTGCCGCCCCGCGCACCGATCTGCCTCAGGGCGGGTAGTGAGATGACATGAGCACAGACGGTCAGGGAAGAAGCCACTGGTTCGACGACGAGGCCGGACCGGTGGTCCGTCCGTACGCCATGACACGCGGCCGCACCACAAGTGCCGGTCAGCACCGTCTCGACCTGATCGCGGTCGTCGTGGCCGAACCCCACTCGGACGATCCCGAAGGGGACCACTCGCTGTCCCCCGAGCACGTGGACATCGTCGACCTGTGCCGGGACACCCCGCAGTCGGTCGCCGAGCTCTCCTCCGAACTCGACCTGCCCATCGGGGTGGTACGGGTCCTCATAGGCGATCTCGTCGCCTCGGAGTGGGTCCATGTGAACCGACCGGTGCCCCCCGCGGAGCTTCCGGACGAGAGCATCCTGCGTGACGTGATCAACGGCCTCCGGGCCCTGTGAACGACCTCCGGCCCGCGCCTGAACGACACCCCCCAGCAAGCAGGAGAAGAGACCCATGATCTTCGGGCGTTCTGAGCGCGGAAAGCCCCCGGTCGAGCCCGTCACGCTCAAGATCCTCGTGGCCGGCGGCTTCGGCGTGGGAAAGACCACGTTCGTGGGCGCGGTCAGCGAGATCAGACCGCTGCGCACCGAGGAACTGCTCACCGAGGCAGGGCGCCCGGTCGACGACACGAGCGGTGTCGAGGGCAAGCGCACCACCACCGTCGCCATGGACTTCGGGCGCATCACCCTGCGCGAGGACCTGGTGCTGTACCTGTTCGGCACACCCGGACAGGAACGGTTCTGGTTCATGTGGGACGAGCTCTCCGAGGGCGCCCTCGGAGCCGTCGTGCTCGCCGACACGCGTCGCCTGGAGGACTGCTTCGCCGCGATCGACTACTTCGAGCGGCGTTCCATACCGTTCATCGTCGGTGTCAACTGCTTCGAGGGAGCGATCCGTTACCCGGAGGACGACGTACGGCAGGCCCTCGACCTCGACGACGACGTACCGATCGTGCTGTGCGACGCCCGGGACAAGCAGTCGGTCAAGGACGTGCTCGTAGGCGTCGTCCAGCACGCGATGGCGTACTCGGCACAGCGCCGGCAGACCGTCTCCAGCTGAGCCGGGGGGTGCGGCCCGTACCCCCGCCGACAGGGGTACGGGCCGCGGCTTCACAGCGCCACGCGCGCGTGCCTAGTTCTCGCCGTCCTCCTCCCAGCCGAAGCTCTTCTCCACGGCCTTGCGCCAGTTGTGGTACTGGCGGTCCCGTACGGACGCGTCCATGTTCGGCGTCCACTCGACGTCCTTCCGCCAGTGGGACTTCAGCTCGTCCAGGTCGTTCCACACGCCTGTGGCGAGCCCGGCGGCGTACGCGGCGCCCAGGCAGGTCGTCTCGGAGACCATCGGCCGGACCACCGGCACGTCGAGCACATCCGCCTGGTGCTGCATGAGCAGGTTGTTCTTGGTCATGCCGCCGTCCACCTTCAGGGTGGTGATCTGCACCCCGGAGTCCTGGTACATGGCGTCCACGACCTCGCGCGTCTGCCAGCTCGTCGCCTCCAGTACGGCCCGCGCGAGATGCGCCTTGGTGACGTACCGCGTGAGACCGGTGACGACACCGCGCGCGTCAGAGCGCCAATAGGGCGCGAACAGACCGGAGAAGGCGGGCACGATGTACGCGCCGCCGTTGTCCTCGACGCTCGCGGCAAGAGGCTCGATCTCGTCGGCGGTACGGATGATGCCGAGCTGGTCGCGGAACCACTGCACCAGGGCGCCCGTGATGGCGATCGAACCCTCCAGGCAGTACACCGGCGCCTCATCGCCGATCTTGTAGCCCATCGTCGTCAGCAGCCCGTTCTTCGACGGGACCGGCCGGTTGCCCGTGTTGAGCAGCAGGAAGGACCCCGTGCCGTAGGTGTTCTTCGCCGTGCCCACGTCGTAGCACGCCTGACCGAACACGGCGGCCTGCTGGTCGCCCAGCGCGGAGGCCACCGGTACGCCCGCGAGCTGGCCGACCGCGGTGCCGTAGACCTCGGCGGACGACCTGATCTCCGGTAGGACGGCCTCGGGCACGTTCATCGCGGACAGGATCGACTGGTCCCACTGGAGGGTCTGCAGGTTCATCAGCATGGTCCGCCCGGCGTTGGTCACATCCGTGACGTGCCGCCCGCCGTCCGTGCCGCCGGTGAGGTTCCAGATCAGCCAGGAGTCGATGGTGCCGAAGGCGATCTCGCCGTTCTCGGCACGCGCGCGCAGACCCGGCACGTTGTCGAGCAGCCAGGCCGCCTTCGGCCCCGAGAAGTAGGTGGCCAGCGGCAGGCCGGTCTGCTCGCGGAACCGGTCCTGCCCGTCCGAGCCGCCGAGCTGGTGGGTGAGGGCCGCGGTGCGGGTGTCCTGCCACACGATCGCATTGTGCACGGGCTTGCCCGTGGCGCGGTCCCACAGGACCGTCGTCTCACGCTGGTTGGTGATGCCCAGGGCGCTGAGCTGGTCGGCGCGCAACCCGGCCTTGGCGATCGCCCCGGCGACCACGGCCTGCACCTTGGACCAGATCTCGGTGGCGTCGTGCTCCACCCAGCCGGGCTTGGGGAAGATCTGGCGGTGCTCGCGCTGGTCGACGGCCACGATCGCGCCGTCCTGGTTGAAGATGATGCAGCGGCTGGAGGTGGTGCCCTGGTCGATGGCGGCGACGAACTTGTCGGTCATGACGTCCCCTTCGTCGGTTCCTGCACAAGGCGTGCTTCACAAGGGCTGCGTGTCACAAGGGCTGTCTTTCAGAAGGCTGCGTTGAAGATGACCCCGGACAGCGCCCCGCCGATCAGGGGTCCCACCACCGGGATCCACGCGTAACCCCAGTCCGAGGTGCCCTTGTTGGGAATCGGCAGCAGGGTGTGGACGATGCGCGGGCCCAGGTCACGGGCCGGGTTGATGGCGTACCCGGTGGGCCCGCCGAGCGACAGGCCGATGCCGACCACCAGGAAGGCGACCACGAGGACCGCGGTACCGGACTCGCCGAGACCCTTGGTGAGTCCGAAGGCGAGGATGGGCAGGACCAGGCCGACGGTCGCGATGATCTCCGTGACCAGGTTCGCCACCGGATTGCGGATCGCGGGCGCGGTGGAGAAGATCCCGAGCGTCGGCTGGGCGAGCTCCTCCTCGGCGTTGGCCCGGAACTGCGCGTAGTAGGTCAGCCAGCACAGGACCGCCCCGAGCATGGCGCCGACCATCTGCCCGGCGATGTAGACCGGCACCTGGTCCCAGTCCCCGGTGTCGACGGCGATCCCGATGGTCACGGCGGGGTTGAGATGCCCGCCGGACAGGGGCGCGGCGGTGTACGCCCCGGCCAGCACGCCGAAGCCCCAGCCGAACGCGATGACGACCCAGCCGGCGTCCTTCGCCTTGGAGTAGTTGAGAACGACGGCGGCGACCACGCCGGCGCCGAAGAGGACCAGAATCGCCGTACCGATGACCTCACCGAGGAATACGTCTCCGTTGCTCATGGCGGCTCCTAGGCCCTGGCCCGGAACATTCCCGCCCCGGTCCACCGTGCAGGGTTGCGGTTCCCTTGGCGAACTGCCCGGGGGCAGGGAGGATCCCGCGCCCCGCCCGGCGTCCGCGACGAGCGTGCCGTCGCAGCCGAATCGCCCGTGGGGGGTGGGGCCTTGGCTCATGGGGGCCCGCGCGGCGTGGTGCCTGGAACGCCGAGAATGTACGGCGATGTCGACCGACACCCGAAGTGTTCACCGGGCCCCGGGGAGCGTCAAGGTCGGCGACGGCAACGGTTGGGACGGGCGGCAGAACCGCCTCGGTCGACGGGCGCAGGGCCGACCGACCTCCTGTTCGGACCCTGTCCGAACAGAACGGCGCCTTACCGGCCGTTCTTCAGGCCGTCCGCGGGTCCGCCACGGCATACCCCGTCGAGTCCGCCTGTGCTCCCAACCGCCTTGGTCGACGGGCGCAGGTCGGTCGAGCCCCGTTCGGCCACTACGGCGTCCTCCCGGTTTCCCCTTCAGGCCGTCCCCGGCTCCGCCACGGCATACGCGGTCGAGGCCGCGTGTGCCTCCGAACCGCCCTGATCGACGGGCGCACGGTCGGTCGAGCCCCGTTCGGCCCTGTGCGGCCAGTGCGGCGTCCTCCCGGCCGCTCTTCAGCCCGGCCCCGGCTCCGCTACCGCATACCCCGTCGAGGCCGCCTGCGCCCCCGTCCCCCGCCGGATCTCGTGCCCCGGCAGCCCCGCCCGTCCCACGACCCAACTCGCCCCGTTGAGCGCCTTCGCGGCCTTCTTCAGCGGCGCCAGACATGCGGCCGCCTCCCGGTGGCCCGCAACACTGCCCGGCAGGCACACCACCGTGGCCAGGGACAGCGTCACGGGCCGTCCGCCCGCGGCCCAGGGCGCGTCCAGGAGGGAGGCGGCCAGCGGAGCCAGTTCCTCCAGGTCCGTCAGTACCAGGAAGTCGTCGCCGCCGATGTGTCCCACGCGCGCGGTGCCGGTCGCCGATTGCTGCAGCGCCCGCCCCACCTCGCGGATGAGCTCGTCGCCCGCCGCGAACCCCGCCCCGTCGTTGACCTGCTTGAAGTGGTCGATGTCCAGCCAGCTCAGCGTCAACGTCCGCCCGGCCGCGATACGCCGGTCCACCTCGCCCGTGATCGCGTCCGAACCGGGCAGCCGCGTCAGCGGGTTGAGCCCGACCGCCTCCTCCACCCGCGTCTCGCTCAGCGCCCGTACGAGGTCCGCGAGCCGTACGACTCCCACGCAGCGCCCGTACCGGTCGACGACGGCGACGTCGTCCGACGTACGGTCCCGGCCGCCGACGGCGACCACGTCCAGGACCTCCCACGCGGTGGCGTCGATCCCCACCGTCCGCGGCGGATCGCCGAGTTTGGCCGCGGGGCGGTCGGCGTACAGGGCGTGTCCGTAGCGCCCCGACATCGACAGCAGGAAGCGCGACCGGTGCACCGACCGGAACGGCACCCCGTCCCGGTCCACGAGCAGCACCCCGGACACGTCGGGCGAACCGGTCAGCAGTGCCCGCACCTGCCCCGCGGAGACGGTGGCCGGCAACAGCGCGGCGGGGCGCACGAACTCCCGTACCGAGGGGCCGGACCGCGGGGGCGCCGCATCGGCGGGCGAGCGGGGCGGGACGTACACCTCCGCCGCGGGAAGCCGGGACGGCGGCGCGAACAGCGCGCCCTGTGCCAGTTGCGCCCCGGCCGACAGCGCGGCCCCGTACTGCAGTTCCGTCTCCACCCCCTCCACGCACAGGAGCGCTCCCAGCTCGTCGCACAGGGTCCGCATCGCCCGTACCGCCGACGGCCGGACCAGCAGCGACGCGTCGAGCTTCACGAGGTCGGGCGACATGTCGACAAGCAGTCTCAGCGGTACGTCCCCGTCCCCGACGCCGTCCGCGCTGATCCGGAAGCCCTGTCCCCGCAACTCCGCGAGCGCCTCCAGCAGTGCCTGGTGCGGCACATGCGTGTACGGCGGGCCCACGTCGAGGGTGACCTCCCACGGCATCCGCCCCACCTCACGGACCGCGTGGTGCAGGGGGGTGAGTCCGCCGAGGTCGGCGAGCGTGCCCGCGAACACGTTGACGTGCAGCGGCAGCAGGGTTTCCCTGCGGGCCGCCGCCCGCACCGCCAACACGGCGAGCTGCCCGTCGAGTTCGGGGTCGCGGCGGGCCTCCGCGAGGATGTCGCCGGTCTCCGGGCGGGCGAGTATCTCCAGCCCCGCGACTGCGCCGGTGGCCAGATTGACCACGGGTTGGAAGGCGAAGCGGAGAGTGTCCGTCCAGGAGCGCACGGAAGCATGATGGCGTCATGCGCGCACGCCCAAGCGCAGTTCATGAGACGTTCACGCAGGATTCCGGGCCGCTCACACAGCGTGTGGGAACCCCTTTCACTCCGGTCGTCGCACTCCGGTCATCGCACGGCGATCACCGCCGACCCGTGCCCGAACAGCCCCTGGTTCGCGGTGATCCCCGCGCGCGCGTGCTCGACCTGGCGGACACCCGCCTCGCCCCGCAGCTGCCAGGTGAGCTCACACACTTGGGCGATGGCCTGGGCCGGCACCGCCTCACCGAAGGAGGCGAGTCCGCCGCTCATGTTGACGGGTATGCGCCCGCCCGGCGCCGTCTCTCCTTCGCGCAGCAGCTTGGCCCCCTCGCCCTCCCCACACAGCCCGAGGTCCTCATACCACTGCAACTCCAGGGCGGTGGACAGGTCGTAGACCTCGGCGAGGGAGAGATCCCGCGGCCCGACACCGGCCTCCTCGTAGGCCGCGCGGGCGATCGACGCGCGGAACGTCTCGGCGGCGGGCTCGACCGCGGCGGCGGAGTCCGTCGCGATGTCCGGCAGATCCAGCACTGTGTTCGGATACGTCGGCGTCACCGTGGACACCGCCCTGATCCGCACGGGCTCCGCCACGCCCCTCCGACGCGCGAACTCCATGCTGGACAGCACCAGCGCCGCCCCGCCGTCCGAGGTGGCGCAGATGTCGAGCAGCCGCAGCGGATCGGCCACCACGGCGGATGCCGCGACCTCGTCCGCGCTGACCCGCTTCCGGTACCGCGCGTACGGATTCAGTGCGCCCAGGGCCGAGTTCTTCACCTTGACCTGCGCGAAGTCCTCCACCGTGTCCCCGTGCACGGCCATGCGCCGACGCGCGTACAGCCCGAAGTAGGTCGGGTTGGTCGCCCCCAGGACCCGGAACCGCAGCCAGTCAGGATCGTCGGGCCGGTCGCCGCCCGCGGGCCGGAAGAACCCTTTCGGAGCCGCGTCGGCGCCCACCACCAGCACCACGTCCGCCAGTCCGGCCAGGATCTGGGCCCGCGCGGCGGCCACCGCCTGCGCCCCGGAGGCGCATGCCGCGTACACGCTGGCGACCCGGGCCCCCTGCCAGCCCAGCGCCCTGGCGAAGGTCGCCCCCGCCACATAGCCCGGATAACCGCCCCGCACGGTGTCCGCGCCGACGATCGATCCGACGTGCCGCCACTCCAGGCCGGCGTCGGCCAGCGCCGCCCGAGCCGCCGCCACGCCGTACTCGACGAAACCGCGCCCCCACTTGCCCCACGGGTGCATGCCCGCGCCGAGCACCGCCACCTCTCCCGTCATGCCGTCACCCCCGTCGGCCGCCACTGCCACGTCGTCCAGACCGTCTCCCCGTCTTCATGAAGCACACCGGGGGCGATTTCCACCTCCGCGCCCACCGTCAGATCGGCGACGGTGACCCCGGGAACCGCCTGCCCCAGCACCACGATCCGCTCGGCGGCCAGCTCCACAGCGATCAACGTGTACGGCTCCCACGGAAGTTCCGGATCGGTCACATAGGGTGACGGAGGCCGGTACCGGCTGTCCGTGTACGACCAGACGCGACCGCGCCGCGAAAGGGGAATCTCCGCCAGATCCCCACCGCCGCATCCGGGGTTGCGGCAATGGCCGTCCTCGCGCGGGAAGAAGACCGAGGCGCAGGCGGAGCACCGGGTCCCGAGAAGCGTGAAGTCGTCTCCGTCACCGGCGAACCACCCGGCGACCACAGGCGTGCGCGTGCGCGGCAAAGTCCCTCCCCGGGAACGGAATTGACGGAACGTCAGAAGTGTCGCACGGGCGGCCGCAAAGAGGCAGAGGGCCCAACGGAACCGGAGCACTGATGATCGGATACAGTCCGCGGCGTGTCCGAAACTCAGCACTCCACCCCCAACTCCGCGCCGGGCTCCCACTGTTCGAGCTGCGGAGCGCCCTACGGAGAGGGTGTCGCGGGCTGGCCCCGCACCTGTCCCGTCTGCGACACGGTGGCCTACCGCAACCCCCTGCCGGTCGCCGTCGCACTCCAGCCCGTGTACGACACACAGGGCACGGCCCTGGTCGTCATCACCCGAACCATCGCCCCCGCGCGCGGAGGTGTCGCGCTGCCCGGCGGATACATCGACGACCGCGAGGACTGGCGGCACGCCCTGGTCCGTGAACTCAAGGAAGAGACCGGCATCGACGCGGCGAGCCGCGACGTACGGCTCGTCGACGCGCTGAGCTCGACCGACGGCCACCTGCTGCTGTTCGGGGTGTTGCCGGAGCGTCCCGCCGACGGCCTGCCGCAGTCCGCCACCACGGACGAGACGGAGGGCTGGCACCTCCTGCGCAGGCCGGAGGAGCTGGCCTTCCCGCTGCACACGCTGGCCGTACGGGCCTGGTTCGAGGGCCGCTACATCTGAGTCTCAGCGCGCTCCCAGCCCGCGCAGCCGCACCGGGCGGGACGGCTCGCTCAAGCCGTCCTCGCCCTCCCTCTGAACGACCACCTTCCGGCCCTCCCAGCGGGCGACGTAACGTTCGATCTCCGGCTCGTCCCAACCGTCGCCCGCGTCCTCGACGACCAGCCCGCCCCCGCTCCGTCCGCGGGCGGGCGCCCACACCTCCAGTTCGAGACCACCGTCGTCCCCGCGCACCGGGACGACGGCGCCCGCGCGCGCGAGCACCGGGATCCGCGACAGCGGAGCGTCCACAAGAACCTGTCCCGGCCCCTCGTACATCTGCTCCGTGGTCGTGTCGTACCAGCGCCCCCGCGGCAGCTGCACCGCACGCCGGTCGCTTCCCGGATCGAGCACCGGTGCCACGAGCAGGCAGTCACCGAGCAGGAAGGCGTCTTCGCAGTCCCGCAGGGCGCGGTCCTCGGGCGCGGACCACCACAAGGGCCGCACATAGGGCGCGCCGGTCCGCCGGGCCAGCTGTGCGAGCGTCCGGAAGTACGGCAGCAGCCGCCGGCGCTCCACGAGGGCCACGCGCGCGTGCTCCAGCACCTCGGCCCCGAACTCCCACGGCTCCCTGCGCCCCGCCCGCAGACTCGCGTGCGTACGGAACAACGGCAGAAACGCGCCGAGCTGCAACCAGCGCAGATACAGCTCGGGCGACGGGTGCCCGTCGTAGCCGCCCACGTCGGGCCCGGAGTACGGCACCCCGCACAGCCCCAGCCCCATCACGAGCGACAGCGAAGCCCGCAGGCCCGGCCACCCGGTGGCCACGTCACCGGACCAGGTACCCCCGTACCGCTGCATGCCGGCCCATCCGGAACGCGAGAACAGGAAGGGCCGCTCGTCCGGCACCAGTTCGCGCAGACCCTCGTACCCGGCCCGTGCCATGCACAGGGCGTAGACGTTGTGCGCCTCCCGGTGGTCACCGCCGCGGCCCTCCAGAGAGTGCCTGGCCGACCGCGGCAGGGTGGACTCCCCGAACGCGTTGAAGGACGTGGGCTCGTTCATGTCGTGCCAGAACCCCGTGAACCCCGCCGTGAGTCTCTCCTGGTAGAGGCGCCCCCACCACGCACGCACGCGTGCGTCCGTGAAGTCCGGGTAGACCGCCTCACCGGGCCACACGACCCCCTCCACGAGCCCCCCTGAGGCGTCCCGCACGAAGGCGTCCACGGCCGTCCCGCTGTCATGGACGGCGTTGCCGGGGGCTGCCTTGACCGCCGGGTTGACGATCGACACCAGCCGGATCCCGTCCCGCAGCAGGTCCCCGGCCAGTTGGCGCAGCTTCGGGAAACGCTCCTGGTCGACCGTGAACACCTGGTGCTCGTCGTAGTGGTCGATGTCCAGGTGGACGGCGTCGAGCGGCAGACCGCGCTCCAGGTACCCGGCGACGATCCGCCGCACCTCCTGCTCACTGCCGAAGCCCCAGCGGGCGTGATGATGACCGAGCGCCCAGGACGGCGGCAGCGCGGGCGCACCGGTCAGCGAGACCCAGGCGAGCAGCACGCGCGCGGGAGTGCCCACCATCACCCAGCAGCGCAACGGGCCGCCGGCTATCCGCAGCTCGGACATCCCCGCCCGGTCATGTCCGGAGCCGGCGCCCTCCTCGCCCTCCCGCAAGGTCACGGTGCCGTCCCACGAGGTGTCGTGGAACACGAGATGGGTGGCGGCGTCGGCGACCACCAGCTGAACCGGCATCGTGACGTACAGCGGATCGTCTCCCGGCCCGAACGCCCGGCCGGGGTCGGTGTTCCACAGCCGATACGTCCCGTCCCGCAACCGAGGCCCCGAGGCCCGGCCTCCCAGCCCGAAGAACCGGGCGTCGGCGGCCACCTCCGACCGCTGCATCCAGCGCGACTCGCCCCCGCCCACCGGCTCCCACCAGCGGGGCGGCAGATCCCGGCGCAGGGTCACCCCGCCGGGCGTACGCACCTCGACCGCCCCGTGCCGCGACACCACGACCGTCGCCCGCTCGGCCACGACCCGCCAGCCGCCGTCCTTGTCCGGCTCCAGGACCGCCCGCGGATCCGGCTCGGGGCAGCGGCCGGCGAGCGCGTACGACGGCTCCGGCCCGGCCCCGTCCCACCCCCAGAAGACCGCCCCGCTCACCGTGACCACGATCCGCAGCTCGGAGCGGCTGAACCGGACGACACCACCGCCGGGACCCGGCTCCACGTCCTGTACCGGCCCCGGCACCCGCGCTCGCTCGGCCCCCCGCGCCGGCAACCCGAGCGCGTCGGTACGCCGCCTGCGCCACGCGGCACGCACGGTGCGCAGCCCCTGGGGCGCCCCCGCCGAACCAACCGCCTTCACCGAACGCACCAGGTCACGACCGTTCATGCTGCTCACCCTGCCACTCACTGCCTCACCCGCGCGTGCCGTTCAACTGCCGTTCACCCGTGCCGGGGCCACATCTTCACGACGCGGACTATGTGGGGCGCGCCCTGGCGTAGAAGTTGATCACATGGCATCGTCCCTGTCAGCCGCGTCACGCGCACACCCCTGGCCCGTGCGCGGGAGACGCACACGACGCGCACAGTCCGGGAGCCCCCATGTCGACCGTGAACCCCCAGCCGCTCTGGCAGCCAGATCCGCAGCGCATCGCCCGGTCCCAGGTCACCAGGTTCCAGGCATGGGCGGCCGAACACCATGGCGCCCCGGCCGACGGAGGCTACGCGGCACTGCACCGCTGGTCCGTGGACGAGCTGGAGCCGTTCTGGGAAGCCGCCACGCAATGGTTCGACGTACGGTTCTCGACGCCCTACGCGCGCGTACTGGGCGACCGCTCGATGCCCGGCGCCGAGTGGTTCCCCGGCGCCACCCTCAACTACGCCGAGCACGCCCTGCGCGCGGCCGGGACCCGCGCGGACGAACCCGCCCTCCTGTATGTCGACGAGACCCATGATCCGACCCCGGTGACCTGGTCCGAGCTGCGCCGCCAGGTCGGCTCCCTGGCCGCCGAACTGCGCGCCCTCGACGTCCGTCCCGGCGACCGCGTCAGCGGCTACCTCCCGAACGTCCCGCAGGCCGTCGTCGCCCTCCTCGCCACCGCCGCCGTGGGCGCCGTCTGGACCTCCTGCGCCCCCGACTTCGGCGCCCGCAGCGTCCTGGACCGCTTCCAGCAGGTCGAACCGGTCGTCCTGTTCACCGTCGACGGCTACCGCTACGGCGGCAAGGAGCACGACCGCCGAGAGACGGTCACCGAACTCCGCCGCGAACTGCCCTCCCTGCGCGCAGTCGTCCACATCCCGCTCCTCGGCACCGAGGCTCCTGAAGGCGCCCTGGAGTGGGACGCCCTCACGCGCGCGGACACGGAGCCGGTCTTCGAACAGGTGCCCTTCGCACACCCCTTGTGGGTGCTCTACTCCTCGGGCACGACGGGCCTGCCCAAGGCGATCGTGCAGTCCCAGGGCGGCATCCTCGTCGAGCACCTCAAGCAACTCGGCCTGCACTGTGACCTCGGCCCCGAGGACCGCTTCTTCTGGTACACCTCCACCGGCTGGATGATGTGGAACTTCCTCGTCTCCGGCCTCCTCACGGGCACGACCGTCGTCCTGTACGACGGCAGCCCCGGCTATCCCGACACGGGCGCCCAGTGGCGGGTCGCCGAACGCACGGGCGCCACCTTCTACGGCACCTCGGCCGCGTACGTCATGGCCTGCCGCAAGGCCGACGTGCACCCCGGACGCGACTTCGACCTCTCCCAGGTCAAGTGCGTGGCGACCACCGGCTCACCGCTCCCGCCCGATGGCTTCCGCTGGCTGCACGACGAGGTCCGCGAGGACCTCTGGATCGCATCCGTCAGCGGCGGCACGGACGTGTGCTCCTGCTTCGCGGGCGCCGTACCGACCCTGCCCGTCCACATCGGCGAGCTCCAGGCCCCGGGCCTGGGCACCGACCTGCAGTCCTGGGACCCGAGCGGCAAGCCCCTGATCGACGAGGTCGGCGAGCTCGTCGTCACCAACCCCATGCCGTCGATGCCGATCCGCTTCTGGAACGACCCCGACGGAAGCCGCTATCACGACAGCTACTTCGACACCTATCCCGGAGTGTGGCGGCACGGCGACTGGATCACCCTCACCTCGCGTGGCTCGGTCGTGATCCACGGCCGCTCCGACTCGACGCTCAACCGCCAGGGCGTCCGCATGGGTTCGGCCGACATCTACGAGGCCGTGGAGCGACTGCCCGAGATCAAGGAATCCCTGGTCATCGGCATCGAACAGCCGGACGGCGGCTACTGGATGCCGCTGTTCGTGCAACTGGCTCCGGGGGCCGTCCTCGACCAGGCACTCCTCGACCGCATCAAGCAGACCATCCGCGAGAACCTCTCACCCCGCCACATCCCGGACGAGGTCATCGAGGTCCCCGGCATCCCGCACACCCTCACCGGAAAGCGCATCGAGGTCCCCGTCAAGCGCCTCCTCCAGGGCACCCCGCTGGAGAAGGCGGTCAACCCCGGCTCCATCGACAACCTCGACCTGCTCCACTTCTACGAGGACCTGGCCCGCAAACGCGCCTGACGGAGCCGGTCAGCCACCGTAGGTGGCCTCGGACTTCGCCGAGCACGCCGACGAAGTCCGAGGCCGGCCGCGCCGCATCGGCCGACTCCCGCACCGCGGCCGTGATCCGCACGCCCGGCCCGGCCGACCACCGGAACCGGGCCCCGGCCGCGACCACCAGCCGTACGACCGCAACCCGTTCACCACGGGCACCCACACGTCCATCCCGCTCGCCCCGGGGCTCCGGCCCGCGGCGGCGGCCCTGGCGTTCGGCACCAACACCCCCCACCAGTGGCTCCTCACGGGCGACGCCCTGTCCTCCGTCGCCTCAGCGCTTCTCACCCTGCGCTGCGGCGTGCCCCCGTCCCGCTCTCCGCCACCTTCGGCGTAGCCATCGCTCTGACCTGCGCAATCCAGCACCTACTGGTCCGGGGACACCTCACCCACACCTCATTGTCAGTGCCGCCGGTTACTGTGAGTGAGCATTGATCGACTGCGCACAGGGGGAAAGATGGCGCACACCGACCACCAGACGATGCGACGCGTCCTGCGCCGCGAAATCGCCGGCACCATCGGGCTGCTCACCGACGAACACGACTTCCGCGCCATGCGGCGCTACCGCAGTTTCACCTTCGAAGACCACGCAACCTACCTGCAGCAGGTCGAGGACCTGCTGAGGACCCGCGCCGCACAGGGCAGCCACACCACCGTCGCCCTGTTCGACCCCGAGGAGTACGCCGAGTTCTGCGAGGAAACAGGCCTGAACCCGGACGTACCGTCCAGCCGCACACGCTTCACGGCCGAACTCGCCAACACGGGACCGACGCTCCCGTACGAGGGCCAGCCCCTCACCGACCTCCTGCCGGCCCTCGTCGACGAGGCCGTCCGACAGGCCACCTGGGAGTACGCGACCACACTCCTCGCCCGTCTCGGCGCCTGCGGTTCCTGCGGAGAGGACATCGGCCGGGCGGCCTTCACCCGCGCCTCGGACCTCCTCGTCCGGATCCTCGACACAGCCCTGCCGGGCGAACACCACCTCGTGTGCAGCGTCACCGGCACCCCGGAAACCCTCGTCGCCGTCCTCCACTCCGACGAGAACACCGACGGAGCCGTACAACTCGACGAGGCCGAAGCCCTCGAATTCACCACGGTCCTCGCGCTCGGCATCGCCACCCAGTGCCCCGGCGGACTCGTCATGCGCACCAGCGCCCCCGGCACCACCGACCGCATCTACGGCTGGCGCCTGCGCGACGACGGCCTCGAACCCCTCACCGCGGGAGAAGTCTTCGACGCCTACTGCACCGACGTCGACTCCGGCGACCTGATCTCCCCGGAATCGAACGTCGACTACTGCGTGCCCCCCGACCTCGGGCCGGAAGGACGGACACCGCGCCACCGCCACTGAACCCAAGGAGGGCGCCCCACCCACAGGTGGAGCGCCCTCGGAAACCGTCAGTCGACCGATTCGCCGCTACTCGCCCGACAGCACCGCCTGAGCCGCGCCGCGCGCCTCTTCGGCACTGTCGGCGGCCCGCGCGGCCGCGGCAGCACGCTCGCACTGCGCCAGCGTGTACTTGGCCAGGGTCGCCCGGACATAAGGAAGGGAGGCCGCACCCATGGAAAGCGAGGTGACACCAAGACCGGTCAGCACACACGCGAGCAGCGGGTCCGACGCGGCCTCACCACAGACACCACAGCTCTTGCCCTCGGCCTTCGCCGCCTCGGCGGACAGCGCGACCAGGTCGAGCAGCGCGGGTTGCCACGGATCCTGCAGCCGCGACACCGCACCCACCTGACGGTCGGCGGCGAAGGTGTACTGCGCGAGGTCGTTGGTCCCCAGCGACAGGAACTCGACCTCCTGCAGAATCGACCGCGCCCGCAGCGCGGCCGAGGGGATCTCCACCATCGCGCCGAACTTCGCCTGCAACCCTGCCGCACGGCACGCGTCGGCGAACGCCTTGGCGTCGGCACGGTCCGCCACCATCGGGGCCATGACCTCGAGGTAGACCGGCAGTCCCTCGACAGCCTTCGCGAGCGCTGTCAGCTGCGTCCGCAGTACCTCAGGGTGGTCCAGCAGCGTCCGCAGACCACGCACGCCCAACGCCGGGTTCGGCTCGTCGGACGGCGTCAGGAAGTCCAGCGGCTTGTCCGCGCCCGCGTCCAGGACACGCACCACGACGCGCCCCTCGGGGAACGCCTCAAGGACCTGCCGGTAGGCCTCGACCTGCTTCTCCTCCGACGGAGCGCTCTTGCTGTCGTCGAGGAAGAGGAATTCGGTACGGAAGAGACCCACACCCTCGGCCCCCGCCTCGACCGCGGCGGGCACGTCCGCCGGACCACCGACGTTGGCCAGCAGAGGAACCTTGTGACCGTCGGCGGTGGCACCCGGACCCGTCGACGCGGCGAGCGCGGCCTTGCGCTCGGCGGCAGCGGCCTCCAGCTCGGCCTTCTTCTCGTCGCTCGGGTTCACGAAGATGTCGCCGGTGCTCCCGTCGACAGCGATGACCGTGCCCTCGGCGAGCTCACCGGCACCCGGCAGCGCCACGACGGCCGGCACACCGAGCGCCCGCGCCAGAATCGCGCTGTGACTGGTCGGCCCGCCCTCTTCGGTCACAAACCCCAGAACGAGCGTCGGGTCCAGCAGAGCGGTGTCAGCGGGCGCGAGATCCCGCGCCACCAGAACGTACGGCTCGTCGCTGTCCGGGACACCCGGCATGGGGACCCCGAGCAGACGGGCGACGATACGATTCCGCACGTCGTCGAGGTCCGCGACGCGACCGGCAAGGTACTCACCGGCGCCCGCCAGCAGCTCGCGGTACGCGGCGAACGCGTCGTACACGGCCCGTTCGGCCGTGCTGCCGACGGCGATACGCCGGTCCACATCCGCCATCAGCTCGGGGTCCTGGGCCATCATGGCCTGCGCCTCGAGCACCGCCTGGGCTTCACCCCCCGCCAGATTGCCGCGCGCCATCAGGTCGGCCGCCACAGCCTCCACGGCCTTGCGGGCGCGCCCCTGTGCACGCTCCGCGTCCTCCGCCGGAATCTGCTTGGCAGGCGGCTCCAGCACCGCCGTTCCCATGTGCCGAACCTCGCCGATCGCCACACCGTGGCTCACGCCGACGCCTCGCAGCGTTGTCTCCATCTCACCCGTCTCCGATAGTGCGGCGGGCCCCGCCGCCGCGGTGGTTGTCGTCCCTACTTGCCGTCGTGCGACGGCACTGACGTCACTTCCAGCCGAAGAGACTGTCGCCGGCCTTCACATCGCCGTTGTCTCGGAGCTCGGAGAGGGCCTCGGCCGTGGCCTCCAGTGCCACGACCGGGCAGACCGCGGACTTGCCGGCGGCCTCGACGGCGGCCGGGTCCCAGCGCACGATCGACTGACCGCGCGTGACGGTGTCGCCCTTGTTCACGAGCAGCTCGAAGCCCTCACCGTTGAGCTGCACGGTGTCGATGCCGAGGTGGACGAGCACGCCGTGCCCCTGCTCGTCCACGACGACGAACGCGTGCGGGTGGAGAGAAACGATCACACCGTCCACGGGCGCCACGGCCTCGGACGGTTCGCGCACGGGATCGATCGCGGTACCAGGGCCGACCATGGCCCCGGAGAAGACCGGATCCGGCACGGCGGCCAGTCCGATGGCGCGTCCGGCTAGAGGGGACGTCACGGTGGTCATGGGAAGCCTCCCAGGGGTGGAGCTGCGTATACGGGCCGTCACTGCCTGTCTCGGACGGCTCTGCCCAGCAGCGTATGTCAGATGAAGTGCGGGTTCCGCATGGAAGATACCGGCTGGTGGTCTAGACCACCAGCCCAATCGATTTGCACCGCCTCCGAGGCCCCGTGTACAGTCGTACTTCTGCTTGAGGCTGAGCGGCGCGACCAAGCGCCCTTGCCTGGCAGCATCCAACTTGTCAGATCCCCTCTCGGATCGCTTTCTGCATGCCTGCAGAACGGTGGTCGGAGTGCCGGAAAAACACTGATAGAGTTTGGAACAACGAAGGGAAGCGCCCGGAGGAAAGCCCGAGAGGGTGAGTACAAAGGAAGCGTCCGTTCCTTGAGAACTCAACAGCGTGCCAAAAATCAACGCCAGATATGTTGATACCCCGTCTCCGGCCGTCATGGTCGTAGATGAGGTTCCTTTGAAGAAAAAACACAGCGAGGACGCTGTGAACGACCGCCTTATTCCGGTGGTCGTTCCGCTCTCGTGTGTGTGCACCGGATATCCGGTAAACATTCACGGAGAGTTTGATCCTGGCTCAGGACGAACGCTGGCGGCGTGCTTAACACATGCAAGTCGAACGATGAACCACTTCGGTGGGG
>NZ_JBEXEA010000027.1:0-117445 GCF_040606035.1 Streptomyces sp. NPDC005483 | reverse complement strand
TTGTCGGGGGGGGGGGCCCCTCAATTCCCCCGTGCGGGGGGGCCGTCCCTTGGGGGGGCGTTGGTTTAAACGTGTCTTTTTTTGCCGCTGGCCCCCCCCCCCCCCCCCCCCCCCCCCCCCCCGCTTCTGTGTGCGCGTCTCAGGCCAGTCCGCCCACCAGCTGGAACGACGAGTCGGCCAGGTACTGGGAGTTGTACTCGAAGCGTTCCAGCCGGACCACGAAGTTCTCGTGACGGAGGAAGTAGCCGGGGTAGTTGACCGACTCCAGCATCACGGCGCCCCGGTAGTACGAGGAGTCGCGGGGGCAGAACGTCGCGTCCTGCTTGAAGAGGGACGAGCCGTCGTCGCGGGCGGCACGCAGGACGAAGTTGCTGTGGCGCAGGTACTTGCCGTCGTGTGTGGTGAAGGAGTAACACGAGGCGTTCGCGAGGCCCTTGACCTGCTTGAAGGTCGAGTCCTCGCGGGATTCCGAGCCGCGGACCGGGTCCAGGGCCACGTAGTACTCGGTCACATGCCAGTAGCGGTCGGGGTAGTTGACCGCGCGGACCGAACGGTAGGTCACCGCGGGCTTCGGCTTCGATGAACCGCCCTTGGACGCCGTGGACTTGGGCGGCTTCGGGGTGGCGGTGACCGTGACGGTGGGGTCGGCGCCCTGCTGCCGGGGGCCCTGGGGAGTGGGGGACACCGACGAGAGACCGCTGTCGCCCTGCGGGGCGGCGGCCGTCGCGGGCTGCGAGGAGAAGGAGATCAGTCCGGATCCGTCGTCCCGCGCGGTCTTTGACGGCGCGTCAACTGCCTTGTCGGTAGCGGCTATCGCCGCCACACAGGCGACGATCGTGACCACCGCCAGCGCCCCGGCGAGATAGAGCCGTCTGGTGCCGGGCGTGCGGGAGGTGTCCAGTGTCCAGCCGTTCTCCCAGGGGCGGTTCTGGGGCGGCCGGGACTTGTCTTCGGGCATGCGCTGTTCCTCCGGCGCGGCGCGGAGCGACGTGCCGCTGCTGTGGTGGCGCGGTAGGTGAATGGTGAAACACAAGTGGTTCCGGGGGAACACTAGTGGTTACCGGCGGTCCCGAGCAGCCCTTTGAACCGGCCGGTTTCCACATTCCCCTCTCGGCGGCGGCGGCAGGGTGGTGGCGTGGTCACCTCTGCACCCCCTTGTCCCGTACGGCCCGTCTTCGTCCACCTGTTGTGTACGCTCGTACACATGGGATACCTGCTCCTCGCCGGAGCCATCGCCGCCGAGGTCGGAGCGACCACGGCCATGAAGTACACCGAGGGCTTCAGCCGGCTCGGGCCCTCGCTGCTGACCGTGCTCGGGTACGTCCTCTCCTTCGCCCTGCTAGCCCAGACGCTGAAGACGGTGTCGGTCGGCACCGCCTACGCGATCTGGGCCGGGTTGGGCACCGCGGCCATCGTCACCATCGGGATGGTCTTCCTCGGGGAGGGGATGACGGCCACCAAGGCCGCCGGAATCGCGCTGATCATCCTGGGGGTCGTGGTGCTGAACCTGGGCGGGGCGCACTGATGCCCCGCCGGCACGACCCCGAGCGGCGCCAGCGGATCATCGACGCGGCCATCCGGGTCGTGGGGCAGAAGGGGCTCGCGGGGCTCAGCCACCGCAGCGCCGCAGCCGAGGCCGACGTACCGCTCGGTTCGACGACGTACCACTTCAAGAGCCTCGACGAGCTGATGGTCGCCGCGTTGCGCCAGGCCAGCGAGGGCTTCGCGAAGGCGGTCGCCGCGCACGGCGCCCTGGACGACCCCGGCGGTGACCTGGCCGCCGGTCTCGCCCGCGTCCTTGCCGACTGGCTCGGCGGCGAACGCACCGGCGTCGAGCTGGAGTACGAGCTCTACCTCGCCGCCCTGCGCCGCCCCGCCCTGCGCCCCGTCGCCGCCGAATGGGCCGACGACCTCGCCGAACGCCTCGGCCGCCGCACGGACCCGGTCACGGCGCGGGCGCTGGTCGCGCTGATGGACGGGATCTGTCTCCAGGTGCTGCTCACGGGGACGCCGTACGACGAGGACTACGCGCGGGAGGTGCTGGCCCGGGTGATCCCGCAAGGGACGCGGACGATGTGCTGAGGTTCTCGCGTCGTCCGTGAACTCTCCGCCCCACATCGGGAAACAGGGGGTGTCACGCACACACCGACGAACCAGGGGGAGCCTTGTGAGTGGACCACCGTCGTCCACGTCGTCCACGGCACGGACGCAGGACGACGCGGAGGTCGTCGCCCGGTCGCTGGAGCAGCCGGAGCTGTTCGCACGGCTCTACGACCGCTACGCGCCGGACATCCACCGGTACGCCGCCCGCCGCCTCGGCGACGGCGCGGCCGACGACATCACGTCGGACACCTTCCTCGTCGCCTTCCGGATCCGCTCCCGCTACGACCTCGCCCGCCCCAACGCCCGCCCCTGGCTGTACGGCATCGCGGGCAACCTCATCGGCAAGCAGCGCCGCTCGGAGGTACGGGCACTGAGGGCGCTGGCCCGCACCGGTCAGGACCCGCTCGCCGCGTCCTGGAGCGAGTCCTGGGTCGAGGACACGGACAGCAGGATCGCGGCGCAGGGGCCGCTCGCCGGAGCCCTCGCCGCGCTGTCGGCCGGAGACCCTGCTGCTCGTCGCCTGGGCCGACCTCACCTACCAGGAGGTCGCCGAGGCCCTGGACATCCCGGTCGGCACCGTGCGCTCCCGGCTCAACCGGGCGCGTCGCAAGGTTCGTACGGCGCTGGGCGCCGATCCCGCATTCGTGAGCGACGCGGCGGAGGTGGCGTAGCGATGGACGAGATGACCGAGGTACGCGGACTGCGCGCCCAGGCGCCGGTGCCCGACCGCGCGCGGCTCGCGCCGGGACGGGCCCGGCTGCTGGAGGCGGCGCGGGCCGGAGAACGGCGGCGGGCGCCGTGGCGGCGCCGGGAGTTCGTCGTCGTGGCCGTCGTGGCGGCGGTGACCGCCGTCGCCGTGACCGCGGCCCTGCTGGTGGGCGGGGGCGGCGGGCGGAAGGTGCAGCCCGCCGTCACGCCCACGGTGTCCCTGAAGGGCGTGAGCGCGGCCGAGCTTCTGCGGCGGGCCGCCGACGTGGTCGCCGCGGAGCCGGACGGCCCGGTCCCGACGGCGGAGCAGTGGATCTACACCAAGGAGGCGCAGGAGCCGTACGACGAGCAGGCACAGCACGCCGAGGGCGCGAGGAAGCTGCTGGCGGGCCCGCAGGAGAGCTGGATCCGCTACGACGGCACCGCGATGGCCATGATGGAGCCGGACCGCACGGGCGAGAAGCTCGAACTCAACACCCGGGCCATGCATCTGGAGAACGGCGGGGAGGGGGACGACCGCTCGGCGCGCGAGATGTACCGGGTCCTGGTCGCGCTGCCCGCAGGCGGCGAGCAGACGCTGAAGGTGCTGCGCGACAAGAACGCCATCGCCGACCCGAAGGGGGTGCCGCAGGCGGAGAACGACTACACCGAGATCAGTGTCCTCCTCGGCGCCGACGTGATGCCCTCCGAGGGGCTGGCCTCGCTCTACCGGGCGCTCGCCACCCTGCCGGGCGGGTCGGTCACCGACCACCTCGTCGAGACCGCTTCCGGACGCCGGGCCATCGCGCTCGAGTACCACACCCGGGACCCCTATCCGGGGACCGAGGAGACGTTGCGGGACCAGTGGCTGCTCGACCCGCAGACGTATCGCGTGATCGGTGTGCGCATGCTCGCCGGTGAGAAGGTCGTCGGCGGCAGCTCCCTCGTCGCCACGGCCGTCGTCGACCGGGCCGGTGAACGCGGCTGACCCCTCCGACCGGGCGGCCCGCACCACGGGGGAGTGCGGGCCGCCCACCACCCGAGACGCCCCGCGCACGGGTTCGCGTCCCGCGCCCCGCGCCGGTTAGGTTTCCCTCATGACCGACACGACTGCTCCGCGCACCACCGGCGCCATCGCCGCAGGCCTGGCCACCGTCGCCGCCGACGGCACCGTTCTCGACACCTGGTTCCCCGCTCCCGAGATCTCCGCCGAACCCGGACCTGCCGGCACCGAGCGGCTCTCGGCCGAGCGGGCCGTGGAACTGCTCGGCGAAGGCGCCGCCAAGGCGATCGGCCCGGACGCCCGCCGCGGTGTCGAGGTGATCGCGGTCCGCACGGTCATCGCCTCCCTCGACGACAAGCCGCTCGACACGCACGACGCCTACCTGCGACTGCACCTGCTCTCGCACCGTCTGGTCCAGCCGCACGGCCAGAGCCTGGACGGCATCTTCGGTCTCCTGCCCAACGTCGCCTGGACCTCGCTCGGCCCGGTCGCCGTCGACGAGATCGAGAAGGTGCGCCTCAACGCCCGCGCCGAGGGCCTGCACCTCGCCGTGACGAGCGTCGACAAGTTCCCGCGTATGACGGACTACGTGGCCCCCAAGGGCGTCCGCATCGCCGACGCCGACCGGGTCCGCCTCGGCGCGCACCTCGCCGCGGGCACCACCGTGATGCACGAGGGCTTCGTCAACTTCAACGCGGGCACCCTCGGCACGTCGATGGTCGAGGGCCGCATCTCCGCCGGCGTCGTGGTCGGCGACGGCTCGGACATCGGCGGCGGCGCCTCCACCATGGGCACGCTCTCCGGCGGCGGCAACGTCCGCATCACCATCGGCGAGCGCTGCCTGATCGGCGCCGAGGCGGGCGTGGGCATCGCACTCGGCGACGAGTGCGTCGTCGAGGCCGGTCTCTATGTCACCGCGGGCACCCGGGTCACCATGCCCGACGGCCAGATCGTCAAGGCCCGCGAGCTGAGCGGCGCCTCCCACATCCTCTTCCGCCGCAACTCGGTCACCGGCACGGTCGAGGCCCGCCCGAACAACGCGGTCTGGGGCGGCCTCAACGACGTCCTGCACAGCCACAACTGAACCGTTTCCGGCCCGGACGAAAGTCGCCGCAGAGGACCACGTTCCTCTGCGGCGACTTTTTTCGTGGCGGTGGCATAGCGGCGGGCCCCCGTACGCGTCACAAGGGTCGGAGGGGCGGCGCACAGGCGTCGCCGGGGAAGAGAAGGTGACGATGAATGCCGAAGGGCTGGAGAGTTTCCGGGACTTCGTGGACAGCAGGTCGTCCGCCCTGCTGAAGACCGCTGTGCTGCTGTGCGGGGGAGACCAGCACGCCGGTGAGGACCTGCTGCAGAACGCCCTGGTGAACGCGGCCGGACGGTGGCAGAAGATCGACGAGCCGGAGGCCTACGTACGGCAGGTCCTCTACCGTCAGCAGGTCAGCCGCTGGCGGCTGAAGTGGCCCCGGCGGGAGGTCAGTGTCGCCGAGCCGCCCGAACCACCGGGCACCGGCGAGCCGGGCGCCGACGCCGCCACCGCGGCCGAACTGCGCCTGGTGATGCGCCAGGCCCTGTCCCGGCTCACCGCACGCCAGCGCACCGTGCTGGTGCTGCGCTACTTCGAGGACCTGCCCGAGGCCGATGTGGCCCGTCTGCTGGGCTGCTCGGTCGGCACCGTGCGGTCCACCACCCACCGTTCGCTGGCCCGGCTGCGCCGGCTCGCTCCCGAACTGGCCGCCCTCGGCCCCGCGGAGGCCGAGCGGTTCGGCACCCGTGACTACTCGCCCGTGGAGGTGCGTCCGTGAACGTCGACGACATCGTGCGCGACACTCTGCGCGAGCAGGCCGCCGAACAGCCCCCGGCGGCAGCGGGGTTCGCCGACCGGGTGCTCGCCGTCCGGCGCCGCCGCCGGACCCGTAGGGCCGCGGTCGTCGCCGTGGCCGCCGTGGCAGCGGTCGCCGTGGGGGTGGGTGTACCGCTGCTGGACTCCGGCAAGGGGGACGTACGGCCCTCCGGCGGCATCGTGACCCCGAAGAAGGTCGAGTCCCACCCCGACCAGTCGCCGCCGCGCGACGAGATCTCCGTCGGGGGCACGACCCTGGCCGGGTACTGCGTCGCGGAGACGGTCAAGAAGAGCGCGGACAGCGCCGTCTACGAGCGCACCTACCACCTGCTGAACCCGAAGACCGGCAAGTACGCCGAGGCCGCGGACTGGTCCTGGGTCGCCGTAGCCCCCGGCGGGAAGACCGCCGCCGTCCTCGAACGGAATCTGCCCGCCTCGCGGATCGGCCTGCTCGATCTGACCACCGGCAAGGTCGTGCGGTGGATCAAGGTGGACCACGGTGTCGGCGGGCTCACCTTCTCGCGCGACGGCCGCAGGCTGGTCGCGACGACGTACAGCGAGAATCCCGACCGGCTGATCAAGGTGAAGGGCAACGTCGAGTGGGGCCGGCCGTGGACGTCGAGCCGCACCGGCTTCTACGTCCTCGACGTGTCCTCGGGGGACGGCGCCTGGACCGAGATCAAGATCGCGGGCAACTCCGACGACCCCCTGCGCGGCGCCATGCTCAACAGCCGCCAGGACTTCTCCCTCACCGACGACGGGCGCCATGTCTGGGAGGGCCGCCCCATGGAGCCCGGCTATGCGTTCTACGACCTCACGGGCAAAGAGGTCCCCGTGCCGGCGGGCTACGCGTACCTGGACTGGTCGGTCGAGGCGGGCAGGTCCCCCGACGGCAAGCTCGTCGCGGGTGGCTTCGCGGGCAGGAAGTGGAAGACGTCCTCGTAC
The DNA here is from genome assembly GCF_040606035.1 of Streptomyces sp. NPDC005483. Taxonomy (NCBI): domain Bacteria; kingdom Bacillati; phylum Actinomycetota; class Actinomycetes; order Kitasatosporales; family Streptomycetaceae; genus Streptomyces; species Streptomyces sp. NPDC005483. Next base: position 110,864 of record NZ_JBEXEA010000027.1, on the reverse strand, counting down.
GTCGTCGACGCGATGACCGGTGAGAAGACCGAGGTGCGCGGGCAGCAGCTGATCGCCTGGGTGGGCAACAAGCAGCTCATCGCGTGGGACATGGCCGAGAACGACAAGAACGAGCACCACAACCGGCTCGTGCTGGTCACGATCGGCAGCGACAAGGAGACCCCGCTCAGCGGCTTCAGGGAAGGCGACACACCCGACGGCGCCGGGCGTTGGGGGCCGCTCTTCGCCCAGCCCTGATCAGAGCGGTCACAACCCTGATCAGGCGGCCACCAGTCGTTCGTACTCCGCCAGCAGCCCGTCGGCCGCCTCCCGGCCGGCGGGCCGCAGCGGGGCACGGACCGGGCCCGCGGGCAGACCGAGCGCGTTGAGGAGGGCCTTGGCGGTCACCGTGCCGGGCAGGCCCGCCGACATCATCGCCTCGATCAGCGGCGTGGCCCGTTGTTGGAGGCGGGCGGACACGGGGGTGTCGCCCGCCTCGAACATGTCGAGGACCGCGCGGAGTTGAGCGGGGACCACGTTGGCCACCGTGCTGACGTACCCCGCCCCGCCCACCGCGTACAGGGCGAGGATGTGCTCGTCGCAGCCCGCGTAGTACGCCAACTCCGTGTGGTGCAGGACCTTTTGCGTGCCGAGAAGGTCGTAGGAGCAGTCCTTGACCGCGACGATCCGGGGGTGCTCGGCGAGCCGGATAATCGTCTCCGGTTGGATGCGGGTACCGGTGCGGGCCGGGATGTCGTAGAGCATGACGGGCAGTGCGCAGGCGTCCGCGATCTCCCGGAAGTGGGCCTCCAGCGCGTCCTGCGGCGGCCTGCTGTAGTAGGGGCTGACCACCAACGCCCCGTCCGCGCCCGCCTTTTCGGCGGCGAGGGCCAGCTCCACGGTGTGCCGGGTGTCGAAGGTGCCCACCCCCGCCACGACCGAGGCCCGCTCGCCCACCGCCTCCCGTACCGCCCTCACGAGCGCGGCCTTCTCCGCGTCCGTAGTGGTCGGCGACTCGCCGGTGGTACCAGAGAGGACGAGCCCGTCGCAGCCCTCCCTCACCAGGTGGTCGGCTAGCGCCTGGGCGCCGTCGAGATCGAGGGCGCCGGCCTCGTCGAAGGGCGTGACCATGGCGCACAGGGCGCGGCCGAAGGGCGGGGAGGTTGTCGTCATACGCGTAGTCTCGGCCGGTCGACCGTGAAGCTCCACTTAATTCTCCTACGGTGTACCGGTAAGGGATGCTGCGAAAAGGTCCTATGTCCAAATCGGGCCCGCATGGGTCACCATGGTCAGGACGGTGCACGACCCCTGGTCCTGGAGGCGTCATGAAGCTCGGCAAGGCACTCGCCACCGGAGTCGCGGAAGAGCGGCCGGAGATCCACGAGGAGGAGCTCGAGCTCCCCGAGGAGATCAAGGAACTGAAGGCCCCCGAAGAGGTCCCGGCGGCCCGATGAGGCTGCGGCTTCCGGAGGAACGCCCGACGGAGCCGCCGACCGGATACAAGATCGCCCACCCGGTGCTGTCCCAGGACGGCACTCGGGCCGGGTTCACCGGTGTCTCGCTCGGCGGCGCGCTGCCGTACGGCGTCCTGGCCGACGCGTCCTGCGTCTACGGCCTGCGGCACCGGGCACCGAACCGCCGCTGCGACTGCGGCTTCCACTGCGTACACGATCGCGCGGCGGCCGAGGCGCTGCTGTGCACGGCCGAGCACCGTACGGCCGTCCTCCTCGACGTCCTGGTCCTCGGCCGCTACCTCCGCTTCGAGCTCGGCTTCCGCTACGCCCGCCAGCGGGTGCGGACCGCCACCGTCGGACCCTGCGCCTGCGGCCTGGTCGCGGCGGCGCTCGCCGACGCCGGCTGGGGCAGACCCGGCTGGCGGGCCCTGGTCCCCTCCTGCGCGGGCTGCCTGCGTGGACGTACGGCCGTCTCGCTCGCCGGGTTCGCCCGGCTGGCCGGTGAGGGGCTGCGGGTGGTGGCACGGCCCGCCACCGTGCTCACGGATGCTGATCCCGGCCTGCCCGAGGGGCTCGGAGTGCCCGAACTCGCTGCTGAGGCTGCCCTGTTGCAGGCCCGGCTCGACTGGTTCCAGAGCCAGCTGGCCCGGCTCGGGCAGCGCGGCCCGGACGGCGGTCCGCAGGTGGGGTAGCGGGGGCCGGGCCGGGTACCCGGGTGTTCCGACCGAGAGGAGGCGGAACACCGTGACCGGAACCACGGCCCCCAGGCCGGCGCACGACGAACATCACTCGGTGGGCGAACTCGTCGGACAGGCCACCGAACAGGTCTCCAGGCTGATGCGGCAGGAAGTCGCCCTCGCGAAGGAGGAGCTGGCCGAGAAGGGCCGGCGGGCCGGGAAGGGCGGCGGGCTGCTCGGTGCCGCCGGCGCCTTCGCCTACGCGGGACTGCTCGCCCTGGCCGGAACGGCCACCGCCGCTCTCGCACTGGTGCTTTCGGTGTGGGCCTCGGCACTCATCGTGACGGCTGTGCTCTTCGTGATCGCGGGCGTGCTCGCCGCCGTCGGCCGCGCCCAGCTGCGCCAGGCCACACCCCCGACGCCCGAGGAGGCCCTCGGCAGCGTCAAGGCGGACGTCGAGGAGATCAAGGAAAGGGCGCACCGATGACGGACAGGACGGGCAGCGAGCCCCCCGTGACGGGGGCCAAGGGCCCCGACGAACTGCGGCAGCAGATCGAGCGGACCCGCAGTGAACTCGGCGACACAGTTGAGGAGTTGGCAGGAAAGATGGACGTGAAGGGCCGGGCGAGGGCGCGTGCGGCGGACCTCAGGGACAAGGCGGGCGCGATGACCGTGCAGCTGCGCAGCAGCGCGGCGCAGGCCGGCCACACCGTGCACGACAAGGCCACGCAGGCAGGTCACACCGTGCAGGAGAAGGCCACCCAGGCCGGTCACAAGGTCCAGGACCGGGCGGCGAAGACCGGTCATCAGGTCCAGGACCGCACGCAGCGGGCGGGCCGGCTCACCCAGGGCAAGGCGTCGGAGACGAGTGCCGCGCTGGAGCGCAGGGCGGAGCACAGCGTGCCCCAGCCGGCCCGGCCCCTGGTGCTGGCGGCGATCCGGCATCCGCGGCCGGTGCTGATCGTCGGCGCGGCCCTGGCCGCGATCGTCGTCGTGTCCTGGCGGTACCCGAAGAAGTAGGCCGCGGTACGCCGAAGGCCGATGTGGGCGGCACCCGGAACCGCGGGGTGCCGCCCACATCCCTGCGTGCGGTCCGGCCGCCGCGGGGGCGCGTCACTTGCCCCGGGACAGCCGCGCCCGCAACCTCGGCGGCCACTTCCGTGTGTCCCGGGGCTCCACGTACGGCTCCTCCGTCGTCTCGGCCGCGCCGGAGGCGATCGCCCGCTCCCGGGCCAGCTCCGCGTCGAACTCCAGGCCCAGCAGGATCGCCAGGTTCGTCAGCCACAGCCACACCAGGAAGACGATGGCACCGGCGAGGGTGCCGTACGTCTTGTTGTACGAACCGAAGTTGGCGGCGTAGAGGGCGAAACCCGGGGAGGCGGCGAGCCAGACCAGGGTGGCGAGGACACTGCCCGGGGAGATCCAGCTGAAGCCCCCGCCGCGGACGTTGGGGGCGGCCCAGTACAGCAGCCCGATCATCACGACGACCAGGAGCAGCAGCACCGGCCACTTGGTCACCCCCCAGATCGCGATCGCCGCGTCGCCGAACCCCACTGCCCGGCCCGCCCTCCCCCAGTCTCAACTTCGTTCGACCGGGGGGACCCCCATGGCCAGTGGGCCCGTGAACACCACCATCAGCGCGCTCACCGCCAGCATCAGCATCAGCGTCACGGTCAGCGCCAGCCGCAGCGGCGTCAGCTTCCACACCGGGCGCCCCTCGGGAAGGTCGTACACCGCGTTGGACGTACGGATGAAGGCGGCGACGTACCCGGACGCGGACCACAGCGCGGCGAGCAGTCCGAGGACCGCCAGCACGCTGCCCGTGCCGCCGCTGTCGCCGAGCTGGACCACCGCGTCCCGCAGGATGTCCCGGGCCGGGCCCGGCGCGAGGTCCCCGATGTTGTCCAGGATCTTGTCCGTGGCGCGCTGTCCCACCACGCCCAGCAGGGAGACCATCACCAGCAGGGCGGGAAACAGCGACAGGACACCGTAGTACGTCAACGCCGCCGCACGGTCGGCGAGTTCGTCGTCCAGCAACTCCTTCGCCGTACGCCGCAGCACCGCGCGCCAGGATCGCGCGGGCAACTTGGAGGGGCTGTGCGGCTGTTCCTCGGCCTGCTCGTCCATGCCGAGGCGGGTCTCCCGAAACCCCCGCTCGAATCGCCTCCTGAACAGCGGACTTGACCTGAATCTCGGTTGAGGTCGGAGGGTGGGTGGCGCACACACCGAGCAGTGATCCGAGGAGGTCCCGCATGACCCGCCGAACCCACGACCATCCCGACCCCGCCCGGCCCGAGGTGGGCGCGTCCCTCTTCAGCACCTGGCGGGTGGGCAACCCGCTGCGGCAGCGGCAGACCGTCGAGGCCATCGCCGGCGCCTGGGAACGCCGGCCGTGGCCCGCCGACGGGCTCCTCGGCTACCACGTCTACACCGGACACGACACCGCGAGCCTCCTGCACCACTCGCAGTGGACGGACGAGCAGACCTACGAGGCGTTCGCGCGGACCCAGCGGCTGGAGCGCGTCGACGAGATCGACACCGCCGTCCCGGGCATCGAGCGGGTGGGGCTCGGCCGGTACCGGCGCTACCGCAGCGTCGCCCAGGACGGTGACCAGCGGGTTCCGGGCTGCATAGTGATCGTCGACATCGAGTTCGAGGGCCCTGACCCCGACCGGCAGCGTGCCTGGGTCGACGCCGTCATCGAGGCGCTGGAGAGCGAACCGAACCCGCATCCCGGCGGCATCAGCGGCCACTTCCACCTCAGCACCGACGGCACCCGGGTCCTCAACTACGCCGAGTGGGAGAGCGCTCAGGCCCACCTCGACGCGCTCGCCGCCCCGGGGGACGGGATCGGCTCGGGCTCGGACCGCTGGGAGCGCGTGCAGACCTGGCCGGGGCTGAAGAGCAGCGTGGTCAGCCGGTACGACCACGTCCTCGGTCTGCTCCCCGGATAGAACCCCGTCCGACAACTCCACTCGTCTGGACAAAAAAAGTGTTCGGTGAGAGGGTGGACCCATGCTGGACGTCACCGTGATCGAGGACCCCGAGGCCGCAGCCGTCTCCCTGGACCCCATAAGGGCGAGGCTGCTGGCCGAGCTGGCGGCCGGCCCCGCGTCGGCCGCCATGCTGGCCGGCAAGGTCGGGCTGCCCCGGCAGAGGGTGAACTACCACCTGAAGGCGCTGGAGCGGCACGGCCTGGTCGAGCTCGCGGGGGAGCGCCGCAAGGGCAACGTCACCGAGCGGCTGATGCGGGCGACCGCGGCGTCGTACGTGATCTCGCCGCTCGCCCTCGCCGCCGTGCAGCCCGACCCGGACCGCTTCCGCGACCAGCTCTCCGCGCGCTGGCTGCTCGCCCTCGGGGCCCGACTGGTGCGGGACGTCGGTCAGTTGATCACGGGGGCGGCCAAGGCCCGGCGGCGGCTGGCGACCTACGCGCTGGACGGTGAGGTGCGCTTCGCCTCCGCCGCCGAACGGGCCGCGTTCATCCAGGAGTTGACGGCCGGGGTCACCGCCCTGATCCGCAAGTACGACGCGCCGGACGCCGAGGGCGGAAGGGACCACCGGATCGTCGTGGCGGTCCACCCGACGCTCAAGAAGACCGAACAGACCGAGTTGGAGTAGACCATGTCCAAAGAGTTCGAGATCGCCCGCGAGTTCGAGGTCGACGCCACCCCCGAGCAGGTGTGGGAGGCGATCACCACCGGAACCGGCGGCTACCTGTGGCCGATGGAGCCGCCCGAGCCCCGCGTCGGCGGCACCGGCCCCTTCGGATCCAAGGTCACCGCCTGGGACCCGCCGCACCGCTACACCAACCGGGTCGAGAACGTCGACGGCATCACCGAACAGACCCTCAACCAGCTCGACTACACCGTCGAACCCCGCGACGAGGGCCGCCGGGCCTGGGTGCGCTACGTCCACAGCGGGATCTTCGTCGACGACTGGGACAACCAGTACGACGGCGCCGCCAAGCACACCGACTTCTATCTGCACACCCTGCGCGAGTACCTGACCCACTTCGCGCCCCGCCCGGCCGCCTTCGCCACCTTCGACGGACCCGAGGCGTCCAAGGCCCCCGACGCCCTCGCCGTCGTGGGACGGGCGCTCGGTGTCGGCGAGGACGTGGCCGCGGGCACGCGCGTGACGGTCCACGGCCCGGACACCTTCGAGGCCGTCGTCGACTTCCGCAACCCCTGGTTCATCGGACTGCGCACCGACCGGGGCCTCACCCGCGTCTTCGGGCGCAACCACTGGGGCCACCCGGTCGGCATCTCCCTGCACGACTTCGCGGCGGACTCCGACATCAAGGAGTGCGAGAACGAGTGGCAGGCCTGGCTGAACGGCGTGTTCAACCAGGCCTGACCCTCCGCGGGTTACGGCTTGAAGCGCAGCACCTGCGGGTCGTGGTCGCTGATCTGGTCGTTGAACTCCGAGTTGATGTGCACGCTGTCGTACTCGAAGTCGCAGCCGCGCCGGATCGACGGGCTGACCAGGATCTGGTCCAGGACCTGCTGGTTGCCCTGGTAGTCGTAGGTGTAACGCTCGCTCTTCGGCAGCGACTTGATCGCCGACCAGAGCTCGCCGTCGCCCTCCAGGATCTTCGCGGTGTCGGAGAACTCGAAGTCGTTGATGTCGCCGAGGGCGATGACGTCCGCGTTCTTCTGGACGTCGAGGATGCTCTTGACGAACGCGTTCACCAGCGTCGCCTGCGCGTGGCGCTGGATCTCCGAGCTGCGCGGCACCGGCTGGGTCGCCGAGGTCAGGCCGTAGTCGCCGCCCTTGGAGTTGAGGTGGTTGGCGATCAGGAAGACCGTGCGGCCGCGGAAGACGAACTCGCCGGCCAGCGGCTTGCGGCTGGACTTCCAGGCGTCGTTCGCCGGGTCGATCCGGCCGGGGGAGGCTGTCAGCTGGGCCCTGCCGTGCACCTTGGTGACGCCGACGGCGGTCGTCGAGTCGCCGCCCGCGCGGTCGACGAAGGAGACCCGCTCCGGGTTGAACAGGAACACCTGGCGGATGTTGCCGCCCGGCTCGCCGCCGTCCTGGTCGTTGACCGGGTCGATCGAGCGCCAGTCGTACTTCGGGCCGCCCGCCGCCACGATCGCGTCGATCAGCTTGTTCACCGTCACGTCGGCGGCGACCGTACCGTCGTCCTTCGCGCCGTTGTTGTCCTGGATCTCCTCCAGGGACACGACGTCGGGCGACTTCAGGTTGTTCACGATGGCGGAGGCGTGCTCCTCGAAGGTGGCGTCGGTCGGGTCGAGGTTCTCGACGTTGTACGTCGCGACCGCGAGCTCGCCGTTCCGCTGCTTCTGCGTGGTCTCCCGCGGGAGACCGGCGCTCTTCAGCGTGCCGAGCTGGCCCGCGACGAGGGTGTAGCCGCCGAACTGGTTGTAGTCGAGGGGGCCCGCGGTGGTGCCGGTGAGGACGTCACCGACGTTCGCGACCGGGAACGCCGAGGTCGAGCCCAGCGACTGGATCTGGAGCCGGCCGGTGTTCTGCGAGCTGTAGGAGCCGTAGAGCGTGCCGCCGCGCTCGGTGGCGTTCTCGCGCGGCTTCACCGTCACCCACAGCTCGGTGTACGGGTCGGTCGCGCCGACCACACGGACGTCCTTGACCTGGACGTTCATGCCCTCCAGGGACTCGTAGAAGTCCAGGGCGTACTTCTTCGGCTGCAGGGTCAGGGCGTTGACCGAGTTGCCCGCGGCCGGGTCGCCCTCCGGGGCGTACGCGGCGGGCACCGACCTCGCGTCGACCACCGTGGCCGCCGGGACCGCGTTGCCGCTGGAGACGACGGTGACCGTCGGCTTGGTGATCTCGGTGACCGACTGGTTCCCGGACGACGTGCCGCCCGGGACGTACTCCGAGACCGTGCCGGTGACCGTGACGGCGTCACCGACGGCGACCTTCGGGGCGGAGCTGGTGAAGACGAACACGCCCTCACTGGTGGCCGGGTCGGCATCGGGGTTCGGATCCTGGATCCAGAACCCCTTGGAGGAGCCGTAGGTGCGGACGCCGGTGACGATTCCGGCCACATCCGTGACCTTCTGACCGGCGTACGGGGATATCCGGGTCGCGCCCTGGATGTCATGGATGCTCACGGCGGCCGCGTGTGCGGGCGACACGAGGACGACGGTGGAGGCCGCGGACAGGGCGGCGACGGTGAGCGCGGCGAGACGCGCGGACTTCTTGCTCGGCAACGGGATCCCTCCGGGGACGAACGTAGGCGCCGGGACGAGGGTGAACGTGGAACGGTGGGAGCCGCGACCTGTGGGGGCGGTTGCGACGCGCGTAGAAAATACAGTGAACAGATGTCCGCCGGATTTCTACGCGCGTCAATCTCCTGCCTGGTCAGTCCAGTTGTCAAGGTTTCAGCCATGGACGGGAGTGGTCGGGGAGATGAACCGGGCGGCATGGGTCGATATCCGTCTAGGCTGAGCGGCTGAGTGGCACGACGCGTCCGAGGAGAACCAGCCGATGTCAGACAGCTCCCCCCTGCCGCCGGTGCGGCTGCATCCCGAAGCGGAGCTGGCGCGCGACGCCCTGTCCACGCCGCTGCTCGCCCGGGCCGCCCGGCTCGCCCGCTGGGCCGGCGAGGACACGCGGGTCGACGCCGGGGGCGGACTCGTCGAGGAGCAACTGCCCGCGGCGGCCGCGCACCTCGGACTGACCGGCGACGAGGCGGCGGCCCACGCGAGCGAGGCCTGGCGGGTCGCCGTCGACACCGGGCTCGTCGAGATCGTCGACGAGGAGGAGGGCACCGTCGCCACGGGCGCGGACCTGGCCCTGCTGTCCGGGTCCCCGCAGGACGTGCTCGGCGTGTGGACGACCGCTCTGGAGACGGCGCTGGCCGACGCGAGCGTGCCGGATCTGGACGACCTGGTCGACGCCCTGGACGAGCGGGGCGAGGTCGACTTCGCCTCCCTGGACTGGGATCCGGAGGCCGAGCAGGAGTTCCTCGACGGTGTGCTCGGGAACCTCTACCTGCTCACGGTCAGCGCGGACGGCCCCGGCGACGGACCCGTGCCGCTGCCCGCCCTGGCGGCGTCGATGATCGTGCCGAGCGACATGGGCGAGCCGACCAACGACGTCCTGGAGCAGGTGTCCGACGCGATGATGCGGCTGGACGACCAGTTCCGGATCCTGGAGCCGGTGGGGATCGTCGAGTACCAGCCCGTCGACGAGGCGCTGATGGCCGACGCCGACGAGGAGCCCGCCGCGGTCGTCGACGAGACCGATGTCTCCCGGTACGGCATGGTGCGGCTGACCCCGCTCGGGCTGTACGGGCTCCGCTCACGGCTGCTGGAGGCGGGCATCCCGGCACCGGCCGTCGGTGACCTCGCCGACAAGGGGGCGGACGTGCTGCTGGACGGGACTGGGGCGTTTCCCCCTTCGGCCGCCCAGGCCGAGACCGAGCAGTGGCTGGACCGGCGTGAACCTCTGGTGGCCGCGCGGGAGTTGCTGGCTGCGGCCCGGGGCAGCGACGCGGGGGCGCCGTTGCGCCGGCTGCGCTGCCAGCAGGCCCTGTCGCTGGTCGGCGCGGTCGCCGAGCCCGCGCTGCGGGAGGTCCTCGACGACGCCGAGCTGGGTGGGCTGGCCCGGGTCTGGCTGGCCGAGCGGGGGTTCGGGGAGGTGCCCGCGCCTTCCCAGGACATGGTGTTCTGGCTGACCGTCGACACCATCGCCGCGCAGCTCGCCGCGGAGGGGAACTCCGAGGAGTTGCAGGGGCTGGTGGAAGGGCTGGCCCAGCAGCACAGCGGGTTCTTCGCGGCGGCCTGGCGAGTGGATCATCCGGCCACCGCGGATGTGCTGGAGGCGATGGGGCGGTTGCATCCCGACAAGAAGGTGGCCAAGGAGGCCCGTAAGGCGGCGTTCAAGGCGCGGTCGCAGCAGGGGGGTTGAGCGGTGCGGGTGCGGGTGCGGGTCCGCTGTGGCTGGTCGCGCCCGCGCGGCGGAGCCGCACATCGGCAGAGCCCCGCGCCCCTGGGTGGTTTTCCGCATCCTTTGTTGATTCATTGAAGTTGGTCCACTGAATCCTCCCGCTGTTCAACCGCTGTTCAGACATGGGCGAGACGGTTGCGCCGATTCGAGGTCCCCCACCCTCCACGGCATACCCACCGTCTCAGGAGACACCATGTCGCTCACCCGCAGGGACTTTGCCGCGAAATCCGCGATCACCGGGGCCGGTGTCGCACTGGCGGGCACGGTCGGCGCCCTCGCCACCGCCCCCAACGCGCTCGCGGCCACCGACGTCGAGAGCGCGGACGCGCAGTCCGCGGGCGCGCACGGCGGCGTCGGCTACGGCCCCCTGATCGCCGACCCCGACGGTCTGCTCGCACTGCCCGCCGGGTTCAAGTACCGCGTCATCACCTACAGCGGCAAAACCAGGCTGGAGTCCGGCGAGTTCACCCCCTCCAACCACGACGGCACGGCCACCTTCTGCGGCCCCCGCGGCGCGACCCTCCTGGTCAACAACCACGAGCTCAAAGGCCCGCGAGCCAATTGGCCTCACCCCGTGCCGCTCACCGAGGGCCTCGTCTACGACCCCGCCGCCTCCGGTGGCTGCACGGTCGTCGAGGTCCGCCACGGGCATGTCGCCGAGTGGGTCGGCATCGCCGGCACCTCCACCAACTGCGCGGGCGGCAGCACCCCTTGGGGCACCTGGCTCACCGGCGAGGAGACCGAGGACAAGGCCGGCCAGAACGGCATGACCAAGGACCACGGCTACATCTTCGAGGTCGACCCCGAGGACCGCCGCGGCAATCGCGACCCCAAGCCCGTCAAGGCGTTCGGCCGGTACGCCCATGAGGCAGTCGTCATCGACCCCAAGCGCGGCCACGCCTACCTGACCGAGGACGCATCCGGCCCCAACGGCCTGCTCTTCCGCTGGACTCCGCCGGCGGGCTTCCACCACGGCCGCGGCAAGCTGCGCACCCTCGCCGACGACGCGGGGGTCCTGCAGGCCTTCAAGTGCTTCGACTCCGGCGGCAAGTTCGTCGACGACCTCTCCCGCGCCACCAAGATCGGCACGGTGTACGGCGTCGACTGGGTCGACGTACCCGACCGCGATGCCAAGACGGTCTCGGTCCGCAAGCAGTTCACCGACGGCCAGGTCACTCGCGCCCGCAAGCTGGAGGGCATGTGGTGGGGAGACGGCGGTGCGTACATCGTCTCCTCGTACGCCCGTGAGGAGAGCCCCGTCCAGCACGACGGCCAGGTCTGGTTCTACGACCCCAAGCGCCGCACCCTCACCCTGAAGGTCCTTCTCGGCGTCAACCCCGACCCGTCCAAGGACGGCGCCTTCGACGGCCCCGACAACATCACCGTCTCCCCCTACGGCGGCCTCGTCATCGCCGAGGACGGCGAGGGCGTCCAGCACCTGTTCGGCGCCACGGAGAGCGGCCGCACCTACCCGATCGCCCGCAACGAGCTGAACATCGGCACCGAAGAGGCGCCGGAGTACAGCGAGTTCACCGGCGTCACCTTCTCGCCCGACGGCAGGACGCTGTACGCCAACATCCAGACTCCGGGGATCATGCTGGCGATCACGGGGCCGTGGAAGCGGCAGAAGCGCGGCTAGTTAATTCGGTCGCCACCCCCGAGTTGTGCCTCCTACAGTGAGATCAAGACAGCGCACCTCCCGGTGCGAAGGCAGCGGCTACTTCTCTCTCAAAGAATCCCACGCCGCCGCCGACTTGATCTCGGGAGGCGCAGCTCATGGTGGGTGCCCGGTGCGCAGGCAGCGGATACTTCGGGAACTGGTGGGGGTACATCCCTCGTGCGGGTTCGAATCCCGTCATCGGCTCAGGCCGATGTGGCGGAACGGAAGACGCGCCAGTTTATAAGCACCGCAGTCGACTTCGACCTCGGACACCCTCCTTTTGCTGCGCCTCCTTCCGAAACGGCAACGAATTCGGGGGAATTCACCATGGCGCGATTCAACAAGAAGGCCGCGCGGGCCCGTCCCGCTTCCCGGATCACCTCGACGGGACGCGTTCTGCGGACCTACGAGGGCGGCCTCGGCCGTGAGCGGGACGCGCGCTCCGAGCTCTTTCTGCTCGCGGTCGCCAACTTCGTTTCCCAGCAGACCTTTTACGAGTCCGGCGCGGACCGCGACGACCGGTTCGCCGGCCTCGTAGGGCAGCTCGCCGTCACCGACCCGACCTGGACCGCCGGCCTGCTCGGCTGGCTGCGCGGCGAGGGCAACCTCCGTACCGCCTCGCTCGTGGGCGCCGCCGAGTACGTGAAGGCGCGACTCGACGCGGGTGTCACCGACGGTCCCTCGAACCGGCAGGTGGTGGCCTCCGTACTCCAGCGGCCCGACGAGCCCGGCGAGTTCCTCGGGTACTGGACGGCACAGTACGGCCGTAACGTCCCGAAGCCCGTCAAGCGCGGGATCGCCGACGCCGTACGGCGGCTCTACAGCGGCAAGTCGCTGCTGAAGTACGACACCGCGTCCAAGGGCTACCGTTTCGGCGACATCCTCAACCTCGTGCACGCGGCCCCGGACCCGGACAAGCCGTGGCAGGGCGAGCTGTTCCAGTACGCCCTCGACCGGCGGCACAACCCGGACACGGCCGTGCCGCCCGAGTCGAGCCGTCTGCTCACCGCGCACCGCGAGCTGATGGCATTGCCGGTCGAGCGGCGCCGTGCCGTGGTCACGTCCGAGAGCGGGGCCGAGCGGCTGGCCGCGGCCGGGATGACGTGGGAGGCGCTGGCGGGCTGGCTGCAGGGTCCGATGGACAAGGCGGCCTGGGAGGCCGTGATTCCGTCGATGGGGGCGATGTCACTCGTCAGGAACCTGAGGAACTTCGACGAGGCCGGAGTCAGCGACGAGGTCGCGGCTCAGGTGGCGGCCCGGATCAGCGACCCGGCGGAGGTCGTACGGTCGCGGCAGTTCCCCTTCCGGTACCTCGCCGCCTACCAGCACGCGCCCTCGCTGCGCTGGGCGTACCCGCTGGAGCAGGCGCTCGGCCACTCGCTGGCCAACGTGCCCGCACTGCCCGGCCGGACCCTGGTGCTCGTGGACCGTTCGGGCTCGATGTGGGCGCGGCTGTCCGACCGCTCCCAGCTCAACCGGGCCGACGCGGCGGCGATCTTCGGCACGGCGCTCGCGCTGCGTGCGGAAGACGCGGATCTCGTCGAGTTCGGCACGAGCAACCGGCGGCTGACGATCGGCAGGGGCGAGTCGGTGCTGAAGATCCTCGGCCGCTTCGGCGATCTGGGCGGCACCGACACCACCTCGGCGATCCGCGCGCACTACCGGGGCCAGGACCGGGTGCTGATCGTCACCGACGAGCAGTACTCGTACAACCGCCACGGCGGCCCGACCGAGCAGGTCCCGGCCGACGTGCCGGTCTACACCTGGAACCTCGCCGGCTACCGGGCGGGCCACGGCCCCTCCGGCACCGGTAACCGCCACACCTTCGGAGGCCTCACGGACGCGGCCTTCCGGATGGTTCCGCTGCTCGAGGCGGCCCAGGACGCCGACTGGCCCTGGGCGGTCTGAGCCCCGAACGTGGCCCGCACTTCACGGGGGTGCGGGCCACACCCCTGCCCACCCCTGCCCACCCTTGCCTGTCCGGATAACTGACATCTAACATTTCAGTTCATGAAGGCCATACGACCACTCGCTCGCACCCTCCTCCGCGACCGCGCCTACGCGTCCATCCGGGACGCCATCGTGGCCGGGGAGATCGAGCCCGGAGCGGTCGTGCGGGACGCCGAGCTCGCCGAGCGGCTCGGGCTGTCGCGGGCGCCGGTGCGGGAGGCCTTCACGCGGCTGGTCGACGAGGGGCTGCTGGAGAGCAAGCCGCAGAGCTACACCCGGGTGACCCAGGTCGTCGCCGCCGACGTGCGGGACGCCGCCGCCGTGGTCGGGGCCATGCACGAACTGGTCACGCGGGTCGCCGTGCCCCGGCTGTTCGCCGCCGACATCGAGACGATGCGCGCGGCCAACGAACGCTTCGCGACCGCCGTCACCGCCGGTGACGTGGACGCCGCCCTGCACGCCGACGACCAACTCCACGACGTCCTCGTCCGCGTCAGCGGAAACCGCGCGGCCGCCGCCACCACTGCCCGCTACACCCCCCTCATCCGCCGGCTGGAGCGCAGGCGCTTCGGCGAGGGCGGCAACTGCCGTTCGGCAGGTCTGCACGACCGGCTGATCGAGGCCTGCGCTGCCGGTGACGTGGACGAGGCGGTCCGGGTCACGGCGGAGATCTGGCGGGGCCTGGCCGAACTCGCCGACAGCGACTGAGCCCACCGCGACCCACCCGGGAGGTCCCCATGCCCCTTTCGTCCTATGACCGTTACCCCCTCCTCTTCGGACCCTCCCCCGTCCACCGCCTGGAGCGCCTCACCGCGCACCTCGGCGGGGCCGCGCTGTGGGCCAAGCGCGAGGACTGCAACTCCGGGATCGCGTACGGCGGCAACAAGACCCGCAAGCTGGAGTACCTGGTCGCCGACGCGCTCGCCAAGGGCTGCGACACCCTCGTCTCGATCGGCGGCGTCCAGTCCAACCACACCCGCCAGGTCGCCGCCTGCGCCGCCCGGGCGGGGCTCAAGTGCGTGCTGGTGCAGGAGAGTTGGGTGGACTGGCCGGACGCCGTCTACGACAAGGTCGGCAACATCCTGATCAGCCGGCTCGCCGGGGCCGACGTACGGCTGGTGAAGGCCGGGTTCGGGATCGGGTTCAAGGAGAGCTGGGAGCAGGCGCTCAGGGACGTCGAGGAGGGCGGCGGCAAGCCGTACGCCATTCCCGCCGGTGCCTCCGACCACCCGCTCGGCGGCCTGGGCTTCGCCGCGTGGGCGTACGAAGTCGCGGACCAGGAGCGTGAGTTGGGTGTCTTCTTCGACACGGTCGTGGTCTGCTCGGTGACCGGGTCCACCCAGGCCGGCATGGTCGCCGGGTTCCGGGCGCTGGAGGAGGCGGGCGGGCGGCCCCGGCGGGTCCTCGGCATCGACGCCTCCGCCAAGCCCGTCACCACCCGGGAGCAGATCGCGCGGATCGCCCACAACACCGGGCAACTCATCGGCGTACAGAAGGAGTTGACTGAGGAGGACGTGGAGCTGGACGAGCGGTACCACGCGGGTGTCTACGGCATCCCCGACGAGACCACGCTGGAGGCGATGCGGCTCGCCGCCCGCACAGAGGGGATGGTCACCGACCCCGTGTACGAGGGCAAGTCCATGGCCGGGATGATCGACCTCGTCGGGCGCGGGGAGATCGGCGCCGACTCCACCGTGCTCTACGCCCACCTCGGCGGGCAGCCGGCGCTCAACGGGTACAGCGCCCTGTTCTAGCCCGTTCGATACCATTTCGATACCATGCGGAGCGAGCCCCCGGTTCGCAAGGAGTATCTGGATGACGCAGGTCAGGCCCATGCGTGCGGACGCTCGGCGCAACTACGAGCGGTTGCTGAAGGTGGCCGCGGAGGCGTTCGCCGAGCATGGGGAGGGTGCGTCGCTCGACGACATCGCCAAGCGGGCGGGGGTGGGGTCCGGGACGCTCTACCGGCACTTCCCGACCCGGCAGGCCCTGCTGGAGGCGGCGTACCTGGACCGCGTAGAGGGGTTCGCCCGGCGTGCCGACGAGCTCGCGCGGGAGCTGCCGCCGGGGCAGGCCCTGGGGGAGTGGCTGTACGAGCTGTGCGTCGGGACGATCGAGGTGCGCGGGCTGAAGACGCTGCTGGGGTCCGCGATGACGGACGCGGCGGTCACCGTGTGCGGGACGCATGTGCGGGGTGCGGCGCAGCGGTTGGTGTCGGCGGCACAGGAGTCAGGCTCGCTGCGGGGGGATGTCGAGCCGGTGGAGCTGCTTCGGCTGGCGCACGGGGTGGCGGGTGCGGCGGAGCTGGGTGACGGGGGTGGGGAGTCGATCCGGCGGTACCTGACCCTGCTCACGGAGGGGCTGCGGGTGAGCGGGGGCTGGTCGCGCCCCGCGGCGGAGCCGCAGATTGATACAGCCCCGCGCCCCTGAGGGGGTACAGCCGGGCATGCCCGGCTGTACCCCCTCAGGGGGGCTCACCCCTACAGCGCCTGCGCCGCCGGCTTCACCATCCCCCGCACCGTGCGGGACTTCACGAAGTCGCCGATCGCGGTCATCTCCCACTCGCCGGAGAACTGCTTGATCAGCTTGGCCATCATCACGCCCGTCTGCGCCTCCGCGTTGGTGAGGTCGAAGCGGACCAGTTCCTCCCCGCTCGCGGCGTCGATGAGGCGGCAGTACGCCTTGGCGACCTCGGTGAACTTCTGGCCGGAGAAGGAGTTGACCGTGAAGACGAGGCCGGTGACCTCCTGGGGGAGCCGGCCGAGGTCGACGACGATCACCTCGTCGTCACCGCCGCCCTCACCCGTGAGGTTGTCGCCGGAGTGCTTGATCGCGCCGCCGACGATGGACAGCTTGCCGAAGTAGCAGCTGTCGATGTGGTTGCGCTGCGGGCCGTAGGCGATGACCGACGCGTCGAGGTCGATGTCCTTGCCGCGGTACGCCGGCTCCCAGCCGAGACCCATCTTGACCTGGGAGAGGAGGGGGCGGCCGCCCTTGACCAGGGACACGGTCTGGTTCTTCTGGAGGCTGACCCGGCCCTTGTCGAGGTTGATCTTCCCGGCACCGGGAGCGGGCGGAGCCGGAGGAGCGGCGGGCGCCGGCGGCGCGGCGATCCGGGGGTCCACGGCCGGGGCGGGCGGAGCCACCGGGGTCTGTACGGCCGGCGTGACCGGCGGAGCCACCGGCGTCGGGGCGGGCTCCTCCACGGAGACGCCGAAGTCCGTCGCGATGCCCGCCAGCCCGTTGGCGTACCCCTGCCCGACGGCGCGGGCCTTCCAGGCGCCGTTGCGCAGGTAGATCTCCACGACCACCAGCGCCGTCTCGGTGCCGAGCTGCGGCGGCGTGAACGTGGCCAGCTCGCTGTTGTCGTCCGCGTTGCGGATCGTCGCCGTCGGCTCGATGCCCTGGAAGGTCTGGCCCGCCGCGTCCGGGCTCGCGGTGACGACGATCTTCTCGATGCCCGGGGGCAGGGCGGCGGTGTCGACGCTGATCGCGTCCGGCGCCGTACCGCCGCCCGACCGGTAGGTGACCCCCGGCCCCGTCGGCTGGTTGTAGAAGATGAAGTCGTCGTCGGAGCGCACCTTGCCGTCGGCGGTGAGCAGCAGGCCCGATACGTCGAGCCGCACCGGTGCGGAGACGTCCACCGTCACGCGGGCGACGGGGAGGGGGATGTTCGAGCCGGGGGTCATAGCTGTCATGCCCGGTGAACGAGCGACGCCGCTTTACCGTTCCCTTAATCTTTCGTGGCTTGCGGCACCACCACGATCTTGCGTCCCACCCCCGAGGCGAACTGCTCCAGCGCCTGCGGATACCGGTCCAGGGGCAGCCGGTCGCTGATGAAGACCTCCGGGTCGAGGACACCGGTCGCGAAGAGTTCCGCCGCGCGCTCGAAGCTGTGCAGGACCGCCATGGAGCCGGTGATGGTGATCTCCTGGTTGTAGACGCGGTACGGGTCGATCGTCACCCGTGTCGCGTAGTCGGCCACGCCGAACTGGAGGAAGGTGCCCGCCTTGGCCACCCGGTCCAGGCCGTCCTGGATCGCCGCGGCGTTGCCCGTCGCGTCGATGACCAGGTCCCAGCCCTGCGGACGGTCCAGCTCGTCCGGGTTCGCGGCGGACGCCGAGACGCCGAGCTTGCGGGCCGTCTCCAGGCGGGCCGGGTTCACGTCGACCACGTCCACGCTCGCCGCGCCGGTCCGTTTGGCCAGCTCCAGCATCATCAGGCCCATCGTTCCCGAGCCGTAGACCAGGACGTGGGCGCCCAGGCGGGACCGCAGGACGTCGTAGCCCCGGACCGCGCAGGACAGCGGCTCCACCAGCGCCGCGTCCTGGGTGCGGACGTGCTCGGGCAGCCGTACGCAGTTGGCCACCGGCGCGAGGGCGTACTGCGCCGCGCCACCCGCCGTGGTCACGCCGATCGCGGCCCAGCGTTCGCAGAGGTTGTTGTGGCCCGTACGGCAGTACCGGCACTCGTGGCAGTACAGGGACGGGTCCACGGCCACCCGGTCGCCCACTGCCAGCTCGGTGACCCGGGAGCCGACCCCGACCACCTCGCCCGCGAACTCGTGGCCCGGCACGATCGGCAGCTCGGGGGCGAACTCGCCCTGGAGGATGTGCAGGTCGGTGCCGCACAGGCCGCACGCGGCGACCTCGACGACGACCTCGCGCGGGCCGGGTGTCGGGTCGGGGACCTCGGTGACGACGGCACGGCCCACGGACTCGATGACGGCGGCCTTCATTTCACGGCTCCCAGCGACAGGCCCTGGACCAGTTTGTCCTGGGCGGCGAACCCCGCGGCGAGCACCGGCAGGGAGATGACGAGCGACGCGGCGCACACCTTCGCCAGGAAGAGGCCCTGGCTGGTGATGAAGCCGGTCAGGAAGACGGGGGCGGTCTCGGCGACCACACCGGTGAACACCCTCGCGAAGAGCAGTTCGTTCCAGCTGAAGATGAAGCAGATCAGGGCTGTTGCCGCGATGCCCGGCAGGGCGATCGGGGCCACCACGCGCGCGAGGATCGTCGGAAGGCGGGCGCCGTCCACGCGCGCGGCCTCGATCACCGCGACCGGGACCTCGGCGAGGAAGGACTGCATCATCCAGACGGCGATCGGCAGGTTCATCGAGGTGTAGAGGATGACCAGCAGCCAGATGTTGTCGAGCATGTCCGTGTTCTTCGCGAACAGGTAGATGGGCAGCAGCCCCGCCACCACCGGCAGCATCTTCGTCGACAGGAAGAAGAACAGGACGTCCGTCCACTTCCTGACCGGGCGGATGGAGAGCGCGTACGCCGCCGGGAGGGCCAGGAGCAGGACGAAGAGGGTCGAGGCCAGCGAGGCGACCGTCGAGTTGATCAGTGCCGGCCAGGGGCTCGCGCCGCCGCCCGTGCCGAAGAACTCGCGGTAGCCGTCCAGGGTGAGGGCGGCGCCGAAGGACGGCGGGTTGGTGGCCGCGTCCGTCTCCGAGTGGAAGGACGTGAGGGCCATCCACGCGATCGGCAGGAAGAAGACGATCCCCAGCAGCCAGGCCACCAGTCCCAGGCCAAGTCCCTTGCGTTTCACGGCGATCGTGTTGCTCATGCGCGGCCCGCCTCCTCGCGGAACAGGGACGACACCACGCGCAGGGCGAAGGTCGCGATGATGATCGAGCCGATGACGACCAGGACGCCGGCGGCCGAGGCGAGGCCGTTCTCGTGGGCCTGGTAGAAGCTCTGGTAGACGGTGTAGGGCAGGTTGGCGGTGCCGAGGCCGCCGGAGGTGATCGTGAAGACGGCGTCGAAGTTCTGGACGATGTAGATCGAGCCCAGCAGGGCGCCGAGTTCGAGGTACCTGCGCAGATGCGGGAGGGTCAGATAGCGGAAGATCTGCCAGTCGCTCGCGCCGTCCACCCGCGCGGCCTCCATCTGCTGCTGGTCGCGGCTCTGCAGGCCGGCCAGCAGGATGAGCATCATGAACGGGGTCCACTGCCAGACCAGGGAGGCCTCGATCGCGAGCAGCGGGGTGCTGGAGATCCAGTCCGGCTGTGGGCCGCCCACATAGTGCAACAACCCATTGAGCAGGCCGTATTCAGGGTTGTAGAGCACGTGTTTCCAGAGCAGGGCCGCCGCCACCGGGACCACCAGGAAGGGGGCGATCAGCAGGGTGCGGACCACGCCCCGGCCCTTGAAGCGGCGGTCGAGGAGCAGGGCCAGGAGCAGTCCGAGGACCAGGCTGACCAGGACGACTGTGACCGTCAGCAGGACCGTCGTCCACACCGAGTGGCGCAGGTCGGCGTCGGTGAGAACCTCCTGGTAGTTGTCGACGCCGGTGAAGTGCCGGGCCTTGGGATAGAGGGAGTTCCAGTCGAAGAACGAGATCACCACCGTGGCCACGAAGGGGAGCTGGGTGACCACGATCATGAAGACCAGGGCGGGGAGCAGCGGG
Source organism: Streptomyces sp. NPDC005483 (assembly GCF_040606035.1). Lineage (NCBI taxonomy): Bacteria > Bacillati > Actinomycetota > Actinomycetes > Kitasatosporales > Streptomycetaceae > Streptomyces > Streptomyces sp. NPDC005483. The sequence goes on along the minus strand of NZ_JBEXEA010000027.1, from coordinate 90,792 downwards.
CCGCGGGTGGCCCAGGCGCGCAGTCGGCCCGAGGGTTGCCGCGCGGTGCGTACGGTCGGGGTGGCCAGGGGGGCCGTGGTGGTCGCGGTCATCGTCCCTCGTACTCCTCGGAGATCTTCTCGGCGATCCGCTGGGACTTCTTCAGGGCCGACTCGACGGACTGGCGTCCGGCGATGGCCGCGCTGATCTCCTGGGAGACCCTGGTGCCGAGGTCGGTGAACTCGGGGATGCCGACGAACTGGATGCCGGGCGCGGGGCGCGGCTGCACACCCGGGTCGTTCGGCCGGGCCTGCTCGATGGCCTCCTTGGTCATCTCCTGGAAGGCGGCGGCCTCCTTGACGTACGCGGGGTTGGTGTACGTGGAGGCGCGCTTGCCGGCCGGGACGTCGGACCAGCCGACCCGGTCGCCGACCAGCTGCTCGTACTGCTTGCCGGAGGCCCAGGAGACGAACTTCCAGGCCTTGCCGGAGTTGCGGGAGGCGTCCTGGATGCCCCAGGCCCAGGTGTAGAGCCAGCCGGAGGACTTCGTCTCCTCGACGGGGGCGGGGGCGTAGCCCACCTTGCCCTTGACCGGGGAGCCCTTCGCCTCCAGGGAACCGGCCGCGGAGGTGGCGTCGTACCACATGGCGACCTTGCCCTGGGTCATGTTGTTCAGGCACTCGGCGAAGCCCGACTGGGCGGCGCCGGACTCGCCGTGCTCGCGCACGAGGTCGACGTAGAACTTCGTCGCCTTCTCCCATTCCGGGGAGTCGAGCCGGGCCTTCCAGCTCTTGTCGAACCAGGTGCCGCCGAAGGTGTTCACGACCGTGGTGAGCGGGGCCATGACCTCGCCCCAGCCCGGCAGGCCGCGCAGACAGATGCCCTTCATCCCGGGCTGAGCCCCGTCGGCCTTCGCCGCCAGGTCGGCCACCTGCTGCCAGGTGGGACGGGCCGGCATCGTCAGGCCCTTCTGCGCGAAGACGTCCTTGCGGTACATCAGGAACGACGACTCGCCGTAGAAGGGCTGGCCGTAGAGCTTGCCGTCGTCGCCGGTCAGGGACTGGCGCATCGGCGCCAGGACGTCCTTCTCGTCGTACGACGGGTCCTTGGCCACGTACGAGTCCATCTCGTGCAGCCAGCCGTTGCGGGCGTAGATGGGTATCTCGTAGTTCGAGAGGGTCGCCACGTCGTACTGGCCGGCCTGGTTGGCGAAGTCCTGGCTGATCTTGTCGCGGACGTCGTTCTCGGGCAGGACGGTGAAGTTGACCTTGATCCCGGTCTCCTTGGTGAAGTGGGCCCGGGTCAGCTTCTGCAGCTCGGTCATCTGGGGGTTGTTGACCATCAGGACGTTGATGGCGTCACCGCCCGACCCCGCCCCGCCGGCTCCGACCCAGCAGCCGGAGAGCAGCGGGGCGAGCAGCGTCCCTGCGGCGGCCATGGCGAGCGTGGCTCGCGGTGGCCGTCGTCGGCTCTGGGTTCGCATGGATCGCTCCTGGACATAGAGGGATATAAAGGGCGCTTCGCGGCATGGAAGGCCCGCTGAGCCCGTCAGTTGGACGTTCAGACGCGGATGACCTGGGGTCCCAGCAGGGAGTACCGGTGGGCTTCGGAAGAGGGCAGCAGGGTGCTCGTCACGATCGCCTCCAGCGCGCCGATCTCCGCGAACCGGCAGAAGCTGACCGCGCCGAACTTGGTGTGCACTCCGGCGAACACCGTGCGGCGCGCGGCCCGGATCGCCTGCGCCTTGACCTCGCTGACCGCGGGGTCGGGGGTGGTGAGGCCGTGTTCGCGGGAGATGCCGTTGGCGCCGATGAAGGCCAGGTCGAGGACGAAGCCGGCCAGCATCTTGGTCGTCCAGTGGTCGACGGTCGCCAGGGTGCCGGGGCGGACCCGGCCGCCGAGCAGCAGGACGGAGGTGTTCTCGGCCTCGGCGAGGGCGCCGGCGACCGGCAGGGACGCGGTGACCACGGTCAGCGGCCGGTCCCGGGGCAGGGCCTCGGCGATGAGCTGCGGGGTGAAGCCCTCGTCGACGAAGACCGTCTCGGCGTCCCCGAGCAGTTCGGCCGCGGCGGCCGCGACCCGGCGCTTCTCGGGCACATGGCTGGTGGCGCGGAAGGCGAGCGTGGTCTCGAACCCGGCGCTCTCCACGGGGTAGGCCCCACCGTGCGTACGGCGGACCAGACCGTGGTCCTCCAGGGCGCGGAGGTCTCGGCGCACGGTTTCCTTGGCCACGCCGAGTTGGGTGGCGAGGGTGTTGACGTCGACGGCGCCTGTGGTGCGGGCGGCATGCACGATGTGCCGCTGGCGTTCTTCCGCGGTTGCGGACATGTGGTCACCCGCTTTCCTTCGCCGTCTGCCCGTTCGGGCCCTATGGGGGAAGTTCTACAGCGGGTGGGTGGCGGTGACCAGGTCTGTTACGAGGGGGATAGTGCCCGCGTGTGCCCGTTCGGGCGGCGTGGGCCCACGACCTCGGGTGGTGCGGTCGGGTGGCGGCTGCGGGTTTGTTGTGGCTGGTCGCGCAGTTCCCCGCGCCCCTGATGGGGCGCCGGCGCGCCACCATCAAGGGTCGCAGCCCGTGCCCGGAATGGCTGCGGGCGGGCCCGTTCGGTGCCCGCCCGTCGTTGTCAGGGGTGTCAGTACGGCCAGATCGGCGGGTCCGTCACGAACTGGCCGCCCAGGTAGGCGTGTCCCTCGTTGCCGTCCTGGAGTTCGCCCTGCTCGGCGATCAGCTTCTCCGCGTAGGGCTCGGAGTCGTCCTGGGGGTCGTAGCCGAGGGCCCGCGCGGTGGTGAGGTCCCACCACAGTCGGGTGTTGGCGGAGGAGCCGTAGACCACGGTGTGGTCGACCTGCTCGGCGGTCAGGGCCGCGTGGAAGAGGCGGGCGCCGTCGGCCGGGCTCATCCACAGCGAGAGCATGCGCACGCTGGTCGGCTCGGGGAAGCAGGAGCCGATGCGCACGGAGACGGTCTCCAGGCCGTGCTTGTCCCAGTAGAACTGCGCGAGGTCCTCACCGAACGACTTGGACAGGCCGTAGAAGGTGTCCGGGCGGCGCGGGGGGTCGATCGGGATCAGCGGGTCGTCGCCCTGCGGCCGGGGGGTGTAGCCGACGGCGTGGTTGGAGGAGGCGAAGACGATCCGTCCGACGCCCTCCGCGCGCGCGGCCTCGTACAGGTGGTAGGTGCCCTCGATGTTCGCCTTGAGGATCTTCTCGAAGGGGGCTTCCAGGGAGATGCCCGCGAGGTGGATGATCGCGTCGACACCCCGCACGGCCTCGCGCACGGCGTCCTTGTCGGCGAGGTCGGCGACGACCGCGTCCGGTTCGCCCTCGATGGGCCGCAGATCGAGCAGACGCAGGTCGTAACCGTAGGCCGGGAGCAGATCCCGCATCAGGGTGCCGAGCCCGCCGGCGGCGCCGGTGAGCAGAACGGTACGGGGAGCGGGCATTCTAGGGTCTCCTTGAACGGCCTCATGAGTACGGTATTCACATGCGTGGACAAGTTTGGGATTCGGTCTTGTCCACGTCAAGGGTGGCGCGATGTGTGTTCATAAACATAAACTCTGATCAGTATTCTGCATGCCACTCTAGGGAGAGCCTGTGACGCCGTCCGCCGACCTCGCCCACCGACTCGGCATCCCCAGTGGGCCGCTGTTCTTCCCCGTCACCGCCTACGGACCGGACGGATCCGTCGACCTGGCCGTGTATCAGGCGCACGTACGCCGAGGCGTGGACGCGGGGGCCGCGGCCGTGTTCGCGTGCTGCGGCACCGGGGAGTTCCACGCGCTCACGCCCGAGGAGTTCGAGGCGTGCGTCCGGGCGGCCGTCGAGGCGACGGCGGGGCGCGTGCCGGTGGTCGCGGGCGCCGGATACGGCACCGCGCTCGCCGTACGGTACGCGCGGCTCGCCGAGGCGGCCGGGGCCGACGGACTGCTCGCCATGCCGCCGTACCTCGTGGTCGCCGGGCAGGAGGGGCTGCTGCGGCACTACCGCGAGGTGGCCGCCGCGACCGCCCTGCCGGTGATCGTCTACCAGCGCGACAACGCCGTCTTCACCCCCGAGACCGTCGTCGAACTGGCCCGCACCGAGGGGATCATCGGCCTCAAGGACGGCCTCGGCGACCTCGACCTGATGCAGCGGATCGTCAGCGCGGTACGCACCGAGGTGCCCGGCGACTTCCTCTACTTCAACGGACTGCCGACCGCCGAGCAGACCCAGCTCGCCTACCAGGCCATCGGCGTCCCCCTGTACTCGTCCGCCGTCTTCTGCTTCGCCCCCGAGATCGCCCTCGCCTTCCACCGGGCGCTCGCCGACGGCGACCGGGCCACCGCCGACCGTCTGCTCGACGGCTTCTACCGTCCCTTCGTGGAACTGCGCGCGCGTGGCCGCGGCTACGCCGTCTCCCTCGTCAAGGCGGGTGTCCGGATGCGCGGCCTCGACGTGGGGGAGGTCCGCCCGCCGCTGCACGAGCCGGGGGAGGATCATGTGAAGCAGCTCGCGGAGATCATCGAGCGCGGGTACGCGCTGCTGGAGGAGGCACGGTGAAGGCGTCGACGTTCGTCTACCCCTGGGACGTCAACGGGGACCCGGAGGCCGCGGCCCGCATCGCGGGACTCGGTGTGCAGCAGGCGACCCTCGCCTCCGCCTACCACTCCACGCGCGCGTTGACCCCCCGTCACCCGCGCCACCGCATCGTCACCGCCGAGCACGCGGCCGTGCTGTACCCGACGGACTCCCGCTGGGAAGGCCGGGACCTGCGTCCGTACCCGGCCGGCGACTGGGCGCCCGGCGACGCCTTCGGGGAGGCTCTGTCGGAACTCACCCGGGCCGGTCTCGAAGTGCACACCTGGGTCGTCCTCGCGCACAACTCCCGCCTGGGCGCCGAGCACCCGGGCACGTCCGTCGTCAACGCCTACGGCGACCGCTACCCGTGGGCCCCGTGCATCGCACAGCCCGCCACGCGCGCGTACCTCGTCGACCTCGCCGTCGAGGCGGCGCTGCGCCCGGGCGCGGTCGGCACCGAACTGGAGTCCCTCGGCTGGTACGGCCTCCAGCACCTGCACGCCCACGACAAGATCGGCGGGGTGCCCCTCGGCGACGCCGGGATGTACCTCATGGCGCTCTGCTTCTGCGGGACGTGCCGCGAGGGGTACGGCGAACAGGGGCTGGACGCCGACTCGCTCGCCGCCGCCGTACGGGCCGCGCTGGAGCCGCTGTGGCAGGGCGCGCCGGACGACGGGGGCTGGGCCGGGGTCGAGAAGCTGCTCGGCGCCGGGACGGCGGCGGCCACACGCGCGTGGCGCGACGAAACCGCCCGCACGCTCCAGGAAACGACGGTACGGGCGGTCCGCGCGGCCGCTCCCGAGGGCTTCCAGATCCTGCTGCACGCCGACCCCGTGACGTACCACGTCGGGGCCAACCCGGGCGTCGACCCCGAGCACATCCTGTCCGTCGCGGACGGTGTCGTCGTGCCCTGCGCGGGCGGACCGGACCTGCTCACCGCCTTCGCCCGGGCCCGCGAGGACGCGGTCATCGCCGCCAACTTCCCCGTCGTCTCGCAGATGGGCGGCGCTCCGGGAACCCTCGCGGCGGACGTGGCCCGCGCGCGGGAGGCCGGGGCGAGCGAAGTGCGGCTGTATCACGCGGGGTTGGCGTCGGACGGCGACCTGTCCGCGATCCGGGAAGGGCTCGCCGACCGCTGAAACAGCGGCAGGGCCGTGGCGAGCCAGGCCACGCCCAGGACGGCCGACAGCGGCCGCTGGTCGACCGGTTCGACCAGGGCCGCGCCCGCCGCGAGACCGAGCACGTTCGGGGTGTACACCAGGGTGTTGGCGGTGGCGACCGTACGGCCCAGCAGTGCGTCCGGCGTCTCGCGTTGCACGGCGGTGAGCGTGGCGATCAGCACGCAGGGCAGGCCCACGCCGATGGCCGCGCTGCAGACCAGGGCGAGCGGGTCGGACGGCACCGCCCGCAGCCCCGCGGCCACGGCGGTCAGGGCGATGCCGTACGCGGCGAACCGGCGCTCGCCCAGCCGGCGCAGGGCCGGCCCGGAGAGCAGCCCCACCGCCACGGAACCGGCGCCCTGGACGGCGTACAGCGCACCGGCGTACGCGGGGGAGTGGCCGAGGCCGTCGATCACGGCGTAGAGCAGGGCGCCGTTGAGCCCGGCGCAGAGCATGGTGGTGCCGCCGGCCAGGATCAGGGGGCGGAGTGTGGGGTGGGCCCATATGTGGCGGGCGCCTACGGCGAACGGGGTGCCGTGGGGCGGCTCGGGCTTGTCCTCCCGGACCCGGAGCCCGGCGTACAGGAGGGCGGCGAGCACGAACGTGACCGCGTCCAGGAGCGCCACGGCGGGTCCGCCGAAGAGGGTATAGAGACCTGCTCCCGCCAGAGGGGCCACCAGTTTCAGGCCCTCGGTGATCGCCATGCGCAGCCCGTTGAAGTCGCCGAGCAGGGACGGGGCGACGACACCGGCGACCAGGGCCGACTCCGCCGCGTCATGGACGACGCCTGTCGCGCCGTAGACCAGAAGGACCGCGAGGATGACCGGGGCACGGTCGGCCAGGAGGAGCGGCAGCAGGGCCGCCAGGAGCAGGTTGCCGCCGATCAGCAGGGGTTTGCGGCGGACGCGGTCGGCGAGCGTGCCGAGCAGCGGGCCCGCGAGGGTCGGCGCCCACATCGCGAGCATGCACAGCGCCGCCAGGCCGTCCGAGCCGGTGAGGTCCTTGACCCAGACACCGGACACCAGCCACAGGGCCGAGGTGCCGAAGCCGGAGACGAGAACTCCGGTGAGGTAGAGCCTGGCATTGCGGTCACGGAGCACCGCCCATGTCTTCGTCATGCCTGGACATCGTGGGCCTAAGGCCCCCGCGTCGGGATGGGGCAGGTGCCGTAGATGCCGGGCGATGAGTTTTCGGAGCCGCGACGGTCAACCCCTCACCACACCGCGAACCACGAGGAGCACCGCATGACCGTCCCGACCCTGGACCTCGGACCGCAGACCCAGGTCATCGCCCGGCTGGCCGAAGCGGTCACCGATGATCAGCTGGGGAACGCCACGCCGTGTCCGCAGTACATGGTGCGCAACATCCTCGGCCACCTGCTCCATCTCTCCGCCGCCTTCCGCGACGCCGCCCGCAAGGACCTCGGCGCCACCACCGACACCCCGCCGACCGACTCCGTCCCGGACATCGGCCCCGGCTGGCGCGAGGAACTCCCCAAGGTCCTCGACGAACTCGCCGAGGCCTGGCGCGACCCGGCGGCCTGGACCGGCATGACCCGCGCGGGCGGCGTCGATCTGCCCGCCGAGATCGCCGCGGCCGTCGCCGTCGACGAACTGGTCGTCCACGGCTGGGACCTGGCCCGCGCCACCGGTCAGTCGTACGACCCGGACCCCGCCGCGCTCGCGGCGTCGTACGCCTTCCTGCAGGCCTGCGCCGACGCCCCGAGCCGGGACGCCATCTTCGGCCCCGTCGTCCCGGTGCCGCAGGACGCGTCACTGCTGGACCGGGCCCTGGGACTCAGCGGGCGCGACCCGGGCCGGACGCCGTAGACACCGGTCCGAGAGTGCCGTAGACGCGGGGAAACCGGCGGCGGGCGGCAGGCCCGGACCGTACGCTCCCCACCATGCCGCCCCTCAGCCTCACCGTCCTCGGTACCGCCTCCCCGCACCCGGCGCCGGGCCGCCCCTGCTCCGGCTACCTGCTGCGCGGCGGAGGCGCCGAGGTGTGGGTGGACGCCGGGCCCGGAACCTTCGCGGAGTTGCAGCGGCACACGGATCCCTCCCGGCTGACGGCGATCTGGATCTCCCATCTGCACGCCGACCACACGGCCGATCTGCTCTCCGCCGTCTACGCCTTCACGTACGGCGGACTCGCCTTGCCCGCTCCGATCCCGGTGTACGCGCCGCCCGGCTGCGCCCATCGGCTCGCTGGCTTCTTCGGCCGCTCCGACGTGCGCTTCCTCGACGGCATCCTCGACTTCCATCCCCTGTACGACGGTCATGACGTCCGGCACTGGAACCTCCGGCTCGCCGCGCGGGCCGTCGCGCACGACACCGAGGCGTACGGCCTGCGTGCCGACTGCGCCGGACGCGTCCTCGCGTACTCCGGGGACAGCGGACCCTGCGCCGCCCTCGTCGAACTCGCCGCGGAATCGGACGTGTTCCTGTGCGAGGCGGACATCGACCGTCATCGCGGAGGCGAACAAGTCCATCTGACCCCCGAGGACGCCGGCGACATCGCCCGCAAGGCCGGGGTGCGCGAGCTGGTCGTCACCCACGTCGGACCCACGCTCACCAGGGAGGCGGCGACCAGGCGTGCGGCCGTCGCGTTCGCCGGGCGCACCAGTACGGCCTTCGAGGGTGCCACCCGGCTCGTCTGAGGCGCCCGCGCAGAAACTTCGGCTTCGTCTGCCAGAAGCATTGACGAAACAACACCGTCCTCTTACCTTCAACGCGTCGTACTTCGTACGTCATATATGAGACGCGATACGCGAGATCAGATACGCAAGATCCGATACGCGAGATCCGAGAGGCGCGCATGACCTCTGTGCCCACGCCGATCCCCTCCCGCACGCAGTACGTGCTGGAGGAGATCAAACGCCGCATCCTCACCGGGCGCCTGACGCCTGGTCAGGCCCTGGTCGAGACCGAACTCGCCGCACAGTTCGGGGTGTCCAAGACCCCGGTGCGCGAGGCGCTCAAGACCCTGGCCGGGACCGGGCTCGTCGTGATGAGCCAGTACAAGGGCGTCACGGTGCGCATGGTGGACGCGGACATGGCGCGCGAGGTCTACGACGTCCGGCTGCTCCTCGAACCCGAGGCGCTCAAGCGGGCCGTGCGGCGCGGGGCCTCCCTCGACGCCGCGCGCGACGCCCTGACCAAGGCCGACGACGCGACCGACACCGCCGAACGCTCCCTCGCCAACCGGGAGTTCCACCGCGCCCTCTACCTGCCCTGCGGCAATCCGCTGCTCGGCCGGATGCTCGACGAGGTCCGCGACCAGGCCGCCCTGGTCTCCGCGGTCGCCTGGGCGGCCTCGCCCTCCTGGGACCGGGAGGCCGGCGAGCACCGGGAGATCCTGCGGCTCGCCCTGGACGGTGACGCGGACGGCGCGGCCCGCGCCCTGCACGCCCACATCGCGTCCTTCGTGGAACGAGCGTTCCCCGGAGTGCTGGACCAGGAAGGCCAGGAATGAGCAGCGAGACCTTCGAGACCCAGCGGGCGGCCCTGGCCGACGTGGTGGCGATCCCGGTGACCCCGTTCGCCGAGGACGGCACCATCGACCAGGACACCCACCGGGCCCTGCTGCGTCGGCTGCTCGACGGCGGGATCACCACCCTCACCCCCAACGGGAACACCGGCGAGTTCTACGCCCTCAGCCCCGAAGAGCGCCGCCTGGTCACGGAGTTGACCGTCGAGGAGGCCGGGGACCGGGCGGACGTCCTCGTCGGCGTCGGACACGACGTCCCGACCGCGGTCGCCTCCGCCCGCCACGCCCGGGAGCTCGGCGCCGGGATGGTCATGGTCCACCAGCCCGTCCACCCCTATGTCTCGCAGGGCGGCTGGATCGACTACCACCGCGCGATCGCCTCGGCCGTCCCGGAGCTCGGGGTCGTCCCGTACATCCGCAACGCCCAGCTCGCCGGTGACCGCCTCGCCGAACTCGCCGACGCCTGCCCCAACGTGATCGGCGTGAAGTACGCCGTCCCGGACGCGGCCAAGTTCGCCGCCTTCGCGAGAGACGCGGGACTGGAACGCTTCGTGTGGGTCGCCGGACTCGCCGAGCCGTACGCGCCCTCCTACTTCTCGGCGGGCGCCACCGGCTTCACCTCCGGGCTCGTGAACGTCGCCCCCGCCGTCTCGCTGAACATGATTGAAGCGCTTCGATCCGGTGACTACCCGGCCGCCATGAAGGTCTGGGAGCAGATCCGCCGCTTCGAGGAACTCCGCGCGGCGAACGGCTCCGCCGACAACGTCACCGTCGTCAAGGAAGCCCTCGCCTCCCTCGGCCTGTGCCGCCGCGAAGTGCGCCCGCCGAGCCGCGAGTTGCCCGAGGCCGAGCGCTCCGAGGTCGCCGCGATAGCCGCCGGGTGGTCCATATGACCGACAGGAAGCGTCCCGAAGAGCTCAGAAGCCACCAGTGGTACGGCACCGAGGGCCAGCTGCGGACCTGGTCGCACAACGCCCGGATGCGCCAGCTCGGTTACGAGGCGGAGGAGTACCGGGGCCGTCCGGTGATCGCCGTCCTCAACACCTGGTCCGACATCAACCCCTGCCACGTCCACCTGCGCGAGCGCGCCGAGGCGGTCAAGCGGGGGGTGTGGCAGGCCGGGGGCTTCCCGCTGGAATTCCCGGTCGCCACGCTCTCGGAGACCTACCAGAAGCCCACCCCCATGCTCTACCGCAACCTCCTCGCCATGGAGACGGAGGAGCTGCTGCGGTCGTATCCGATCGACGCGGCGGTGCTGCTCGGCGGCTGCGACAAGTCGACACCCGCGCTGCTCATGGGCGCGGCCTCGGCGGACGTCACCTCGATCTTCGTGCCCGCGGGGCCGATGCTGCCGGGGCACTGGCGCGGGGAGACTCTCGGATCCGGCACCGACATGTGGAAGTACTGGGACGAGCACCGCGCGGGCAACCTGACGGACTGCGAACTGCGGGAGCTGCAGGGCGGGTTGGCGCGCTCTCCGGGCCACTGCATGACCATGGGGACCGCGTCCACGATGACCGCGGCGGCGGAAACCCTTGGCATGACCCTGCCGGGCGCATCCTCGATCCCGGCCGTCGACTCCGCGCACGAGCGGATGGCCGCGGCCTCCGGGCGCCGCGCGGTCGAGCTCGCCTGGACGGGGCTCAGGCCGTCCGAGATCCTGACCCGCGAGGCCTTCGAGGACGCCGTCACCACGGTGCTCGGGCTCGGCGGCTCCACCAACGCGGTCATCCACCTGATCGCGATGGCGGGACGCTGCGGGGTCACGCTCACCCTCGACGACTTCGACCGCATCGCGCGTACCGTGCCGGTGCTGGCCAACGTCCGGCCCGGCGGACAGACGTACCTGATGGAGGACTTCTACTTCGCCGGCGGCCTGCCCGCCTTCCTCTCCCGGATCACCGACCTGCTCCACCTGGACCGGCCGACCGTGGGCGGCACCCTGGGCGAGCAGATCGAGGGGGCCGTCGTCCACGACGACGACGTCATCCGCACCCGGGAGAACCCGGTCGCGAACGAGGGCGGGGTCGCCGTCCTGCGCGGCAACCTCTGCCCGGACGGCGCCGTCATCAAGCACATCTCCGCCGAGCCGCACCTGCTCAAGCACACCGGGCCCGCGGTCGTCTTCGACGACTACAAGACCATGCAACGCACCATCAACGACCCGGCGTTGGACATCACCGCCGACAGCGTGCTGGTGCTGCGCAACGCCGGTCCCAAGGGCGGCCCCGGCATGCCCGAGTACGGCATGCTCCCCATCCCCGACCACCTGCTCAAGCAGGGCGTGCGGGACATGGTCCGCATCTCCGACGCCCGGATGAGCGGGACGAGTTACGGCGCCTGCGTGCTGCACGTGGCACCGGAGTCGTACGTCGGCGGACCGCTGGCCCTCGTACGCACGGGCGACTCGATCACACTGGACGTCGAGGCACGCTCTCTCCAACTCAACGTCGACGAGGAGGAGTTGGAGCGCCGCAGGGCGGAGTGGACACCCCCGCCCACCCGCTACGAACGCGGCTACGGCGCCCTCTACAACGACCAGATCACCCAGGCGAACACGGGCTGCGACTTCGAGTTCCTGGCCAGGCAAGGCAAGGTCCCAGATCCGTATGCAGGGTGACTGGTCCCACCTCTAGGGGCGCGGGGAACTGCGCGACCAGCCACAACGCACCCGCACCCGCCACGCAACAGCAAGTGGCACCCATGCACATCGAGAAAGCGCTTTCCGCACCGAGAACGGAGCCCCTGTCATGGCCCAAGCCGCAGCCGTGGCGAAACCGCCCGCGCCACCCCGGCGGCGCCGTGCCTCCGCCACGCCGCGCAGGCTGCCGTACCTGCTGATCGCGCCGGCGGCCCTGCTGATGCTGGGCTTCATCGCCTATCCGGTGATCAGCGTCTTCTACTACAGCCTGCAGAACTACAACCCCACCAAGCCATGGCGGAACGGCTACGCGGGCTTCGACAACTTCGTCCAGATCTTCACCAAGGACCCGCAGTTCTGGGACACGCTGACCTTCAGCGCCAAGTGGGTCTTCGTCGAGGTCGGCCTCCAGCTGCTGTTCGGTCTGGCGCTCGCGCTGATCGTCAACCAGACCTTCGTGGGCCGGGCGGTGGGCCGCGCGCTCGTCTTCTCCCCGTGGGCCGTCTCCGGCGTGCTGACCTCCGCGATCTGGGTGCTGCTCTACAACTCCCAGACGGGCGTCACCCGTTACCTCGCCGACATGGGCATCGGCTCCTACGGCACCAGCTGGCTGTCGGACACCTCCACCGTCTTCTCGGCGGCGGTCGTCGCCGACCTGTGGCGCGGTGTCCCCTTCTTCGCGATCCTCATCCTCGCCGACCTCCAGTCCGTCTCGAAGGACCTGTACGAGGCCGCCGAGGTCGACGGGGCCAGCACGATCAAGCAGTTCTGGCACATCACGCTGCCCCACCTGAAAGACGCGATCATCCTGTCCACGCTGCTGCGCGCGGTGTGGGAGTTCAACAACGTCGACCTGCTCTACACCCTGACCGGCGGCGGACCAGCGGGGGAGACGACCACCCTCCCGCTCTACATCGCCAACACCAGCGTCGACGCCCACAACTTCGGCTACGCGTCCGCCCTGACCACGGTCGCGTTCGTGATCCTGCTCTTCTGCTCGATGGTCTATCTGCGGCTGAGCAAGTTCGGAGGCGGTTCCAAGTGATCACCAAGGAGGCCACGGAGGTCGCCCCCGCACCCCTGCGCGAGACACCCGAACCGCCCCGGTCGGTGAAGCGCCGCCGCTCCTGGGACGAGGTCCCGCGCTGGCACATCTACCTGCCCCTGTCGATCTACCTCGTCTTCACGCTCATCCCCTTCTACTGGATCCTCCTCTTCGCGCTGCGCCCGGCCGGCTCGACCTCGCTCGTGCCCTGGCCGATCACCTTCGACCACTTCGAGAAGGTGTGGACGGAACGGGCGTTCGGCACCTACTTCGAGAACAGCGTGTACGTCGGCCTCGCCACCCTGGTGATGACGACACTCGTCGCCCTGGCCGGCGGCTACGCCCTGGCCCGGTTCGACTTCAAGGTCAAGAACGCGTTCATGCTGGCCCTGCTCTGCTCCCAGTTCGTGCCGGGCGCGCTGCTCCTGGTGCCGCTGTTCGAGATCTTCGCCGAGCTGAAGATGATCAACTCGCTGGGCAGTGTCATCATCGCCGAGACGGTCTTCCAGCTGCCGCTTTCGATGATCCTTATCAGCAACTTCATCAAGAACGTGCCGTACTCCCTGGAGGAGGCGGCCTGGGTCGACGGCTGCAACAGGCTGACGGCCTTCAGGATCGTCGTCCTGCCCCTGCTGCGCCCCGGCTTGATCGCCGTCGGTTCCTTCGCCTTCGTGCACTCCTGGAACCACTTCCTGTTCGCCCTGATGTTCCTCAACAACCAGGACAAGCAGACGATCCCGGTCGGACTCAACACCCTGATGAGCGCGGACAGCGTCGACCTCGGCGCGCTCGCCGCCGGCGGCATCATCGCGGCGGTCCCCGTGGTGATCGTGTTCGCCTTCATCCAGAAGTGGCTGATCACGGGCTTCAGCGCGGGGGCGGTGAAGGGATGACACTCCGTCGGATCGCGGTGGGGGGCCTGGTGCTGGGCCTGGTGGGTGTCGTCGTCCGGTGCGAGGGGCGAACCGTGGGCCGGGTCCTCCTGAGGAGGAGCGACGCACGGGTGCCCGAGACACCGGGTGCGGCGGTCATCGACCGGACGCGGTATCCCGCCGGAGGCGACGACCACCGCCACTCCCTCGGCGTCTCCACCGAGTCCGCGATCCACGCCGAGGACAACGCCTTCCACACCCCCGGCCACACCGAGGCCGCCGACCTGGTCAACAGCTGGAACGGCAGCGAGCGTGACCTCACGGCCGACGGCGGCCGGACGCCTACCCTGCACACAAAGATCGACAGTGCCGCAGTGGCCGACCGACAGGTGGCACGCGGCGCGGGCGCAGGGAGGATGCCATGAACAACGTAGACACCATGGGCACCGTGGACATCGTCCTGGCGGGCGCGCGCGGGCACGGCCGCTGGCACCTGGAGAACATCCGCGGGCTCCAGGACAAGGGGATCGTACGGCTGGCGGGGATCTGTGAGCTGACCCCGCTGACCGGCGACGAGATCCCCGAGGGCCTGGGCACGCCCGAGCAGTCCGCGGACTTCGGCGCGCTCCTGGACTCCACCGGCGCCCGGATCGCGGTGATCTGCACACCGATCCCGACCCACACGGACCTGGCGCTGGAAGCGGCCCGCCGCAACGTGCACATCCTGCTGGAGAAGCCCCCGGCGCCGTCGTACGCCGAGTTCCGCCGCATGGCCGACGGGGTCGCCGCGGCCGGTGTCGCCTGCCAGATCGGCTTCCAGTCGCTGGGCTCGCACGCCGTGCCCGCGATCCGGGAGCTGGTCGGGGAGGGCGCGATCGGCGAGGTGACCGGGGTCGGCGGGGCCGGTGCCTGGGCGCGTGCCGAGGCGTACTACCGGCGGGCTCCCTGGGCGGGCAAGCGGCGGATGAACGGCGTCGACGTGATCGACGGAGTGCTGACCAACCCGCTCGCGCACGCCGTCGCCACCGCGCTCGCCCTGAACGGCACCACCCGCGCCGAGGACGTCACCCGCATCGAGACCGAGCTGCTGCGCGCCAACGACATCGAGTCCGACGACACCTCCTGCGTCCGCGTCACCACCGCGAACGGCATCCCGGTCACCGTCGCGGCGACCCTGTGCGCCGAGGACCCCGACGAGCCGTACGTCGTCGTGCACGGCAGCCGCGGCCGGATCACCTACTGGTACAAGCAGGACCGCGTGCTGCTCCAGCGGGCCGGCCACGGCCCCGAGGAGTACGAGCACGGCCGCACCGACCTGCTGGAGAACCTGGTCGCCCACGTCACCGACGGCGACGAGCTCCTGGTCGTCCCCGAGGTGACGGGCGCCTTCATGAAGGTCGTCGAGGCGATCCGGCTGGCCCCGGACCCGACCCCGCTCCCCGCCACGGCCTGGCACCTGCTCCCCGACGAGGACCGCCGGGTCGTCCCCGGCATCGACGGACTCGTCGCGGCCGCCGCCGACAACCTCGCCCTCTACTCCGAGCTGGGCGCCGACTGGGCCCGGCCACACGTCGCGAACGAGGTGAGCACATGACGACCCCCGATTCCCCGGTCCTGCGTGTCGCGGGCCGCCCGGTCGGCCGCTACGTCACCCGGCCCGAGCTGCCCGCCCGGCTCTCCCCGCGCCCCTATCTGCACCCCGTCACCACCCTGGCCGGCACGGCGGTCACCGAACTCAGCCCCGCCGACCACATCCACCACCTCGGCGTCGGTGTCGCCGTTCCCGACGTCGAGGGGCACAACTTCTGGGGCGGCCGCACCTACGTCCGCGACCAGGGCCCGACCGAGCTCGACAACCACGGCGCCCAGCGCCACAGTTCCTTCCAGCTCCGCGACCCGGACGGCTTCGTGGAGGAGCTGCGCTGGGTCGCCTCGGGAGCGGAGCTGCTGCGCGAGCGCCGTACCGTCGCGGCCACCGAACTGACCGGCGCCGCCTGGGCGTTGGACTTCACCTTCTCCCTCACCAACGTCACCCAGGACCCCCTGTCGATCGGCAGCCCGGCCACCAACGGCCGCCCGGGCGCCGCCTACGGCGGCTTCTTCTGGCGGGCCCGCAAGGAACAGGACGCACCGGACGTCTTCACCGCCGACCGTGAGGGCGAGGCGGCGATCCACGGCACCCGCGCCGACTGGGTCGCGCTCACGGGCAGTACCTGGACACTCGTCTTCGCCGGTGCCACCGAGCAGACCCGCCACGACCCGTGGTTCGTGCGCGCCGACGAGTACCCGGGTGTGGGCTCCTCGCTCGCCCACGACTCAAGGCTGCCGATCCCGCCCGGCGAGACCGTCGTGCGGCGGATCGTCACCGTCGTGGCCGACGGACGCCTGCCCAGGCTCGAAGCGGCGGCCCTGGTACGGAAGGCGGTCAGCCAGTGACACCCGCGCACCCGAACCCGGCGACGACGTACACGAACCCGGTCCTGAATGCCGACTGGTCCGACCCGGACGTCGTCCGCGTCGGCGACGACTTCTACCTCACCGCCTCCAGCTTCGGCCGCGTCCCCGGCCTGCCGCTGCTGCACTCCCGCGACCTCGTCAACTGGACCCTGATCGGCCACGCCCTCGAACGCCTTGAACCGGCGGGGGAGTTCACCAAGCCCCGGCACGACTGCGGGGTCTGGGCGCCCTCGCTGCGCTATCACGACGAACGGTTCTGGATCTTCTGGGGCGACCCCGACCAGGGCATCTTCCAGATCAACGCCCCGGAGATCAGGGGCCCTTGGACCCGCCCGCACCTCCTCAAGTCGGGCAAGGGCCTGATCGACCCGTGCCCGCTGTGGGACGAGGAGAGCGGCGAGGCCTACCTGGTGCACGCCTGGGCCAAGTCCCGCTCCGGTGTCAAGAACCGCCTCACCGGTCACCGGATGGACCTAGACGGCCGCGAACTCCTCGACGAGGGCAAGGTGATCGTCGACGGCGACCGGATTCCCGGCTGGTTCACCCTCGAAGGCCCCAAGCTCTACCGGCACGACGGCTGGTTCTGGATCCTCGCTCCCGCGGGGGGAGTGGAGACCGGCTGGCAGGGCGCCTTCCGCTCGCGCGGGTTCTTCGGGCCGTACGAGGAGAAGGTCGTCCTGGAACAGGAGGACACCGAGGTCAACGGACCGCACCAGGGCGGCTGGGTGCGTACCCCGTCCGGCCAGGACTGGTTCGTGCACTTCCAGCAGAAGGGCGCCTACGGCAGGGTCGTCCACCTGCAGCCCATGAGCTGGGGGGACGACGGCTGGCCGGTGCTCGGCGACGCGGGCGCCCCCGTCGCCGTACACGAGAGGCCCGACCTGCCGTCGCAGCCGGACGCGGCGCCCGCCACCGACGACGACTTCCCCGGCGGACGCTTCGGCCGTCAGTGGCAGTGGACCGCCAACCCACAGCACGGCTGGGCCACCCACCACTCCGGCGACGGCCTGCGGCTCACCTGCGTCCGCTCGGCCGACGCGCACGACCTGCGCAAACTGCCGAACGTCCTCACCCAGCGGCTGCCCGGTACGCCCTCGGCGGTCGAGGTGGAACTGCAACTGCACAGCGAGGAGCCGGGGGCACGGGCCGGACTCGCCGTCCTCGGTGACGCCTTCAGCTGGATCGGGCTCCAGCGGGGCGCCGACGGGAGCGTCCATCTCGTGCACCGGTTCGCCGAGGGTGTGGCCGAGCAGGAGCGGGACGCCGACCATCCGCGCTCCGCACCCACCGGAAAGGTGCGGCTGCGCATCGAGATCGGAGCAGGGGCCCGCTGCCGGTTCTTCTACGACCTCGGCGACGGCCCGCGCTCTTCCGGACCCGTCTTCGCCGCCACCCCCTGGCGCTGGGTCGGAGCCCTGCTCGGACTGTTCGCCCTCGCGCCCGTCGGAGGAGGGCACGCAGGCGCGGCAACCTTCTCGCACTTCAGGATCGACCACCTGTAACGGACCGAACCCGTAAGCCTGTTGGGAGCCGCAATGACGCAGCACCTTCATAGCAAGCGCTTGCAGAGACCGGGGTACGGCAGAGTCGTGGCCGCCGTACTCGGCCTCGTGGCCGCCCTGGGCCTCGGGGCGGCCGGAGAGGCGAAGGCGGCCCCCGCCGCGCAGGTCTCCGGCGCGTCGGCCTCCGTGGACCGCTTCGACGACCGGCCGCACGGCTTCGCCTCCCTCGCCGGCGGCACCACCGGAGGGGCCGGCGGCAAGGTCGTCACCGTCACCGACCAGGCCGCGCTGGCGCGGTACGCGGCGGCCGAGGAGCCGTACGTCATACGGGTCTCGGGCGCGATAGCCGTCGAGCCCTTCGGTTCGGACATCGTGGTCGGCTCGAACAAGACGATCATCGGCGTCGGCGACACCGGCGAGATCGTCCACGGCGAGCTGCACCTCGACCCCGGCACGCACAACGTGATCATCCGCAACCTGACGATCCGCGACTCGTACGTCGAGGGCGACTGGGACGGCAAGACGACCGACTTCGACGCCATCCAGATGGACACGGCCGACCACGTCTGGATCGACCACAACCGCTTCGAGCACATGGGCGACGGGCTGCTCGACATCCGCAAGGACAGCCAGTACGTCACCGTCTCGTACAACCAGTTCCGCAGCCACAACAAGGCGTTCGGGATCGGCTGGACGCCCAATGTGCTGACCCAGATCACCATCGACCACAACTGGTTCACCGGGACCAAGCAGCGCAATCCGTCCGCCGACAACTGCGCCTACGCCCACCTCTACAACAACTACCTCTCGGCCCAGGTCGCTGACGGGGACCCGGTGTGGACGTACGGGAACTGGTCGCGCGGCCGGACCAAGATGGTCATCGAGAACAGTTACTACGACGGTGTCCAGCATCCCTACCAGGCCGACACCACCGCCGAGTTGGTGCAGCGCGGGTCGATCCTGAAGAACACGACCGGGCGGACGGACGCGTGGGGTACGGCGTTCGACCCGCGGTCCTTCTACGCCTACCGGCTGGACCCGGCTGCCGCCGTGCCCGCGCTGGTGTCGCGGTTCTCCGGCCCGCAGCAGCGGATCGGGGTGACCCTGCACGTCCCCGGGGGCTACCCGACCGTGCAGGCCGCCGTGGACGCCGTGCCGGACCAGAACACCGTGCCGGTGACGATCGCCGTCGCGCCGGGTACCTACCGGGCCAAGGTGTACATCCCGGCGACCAAGCCGAAGATCGTGCTCCAGGGGACTGGACAGGACCGGTCCGACACCGTCATCGTCTACGACACCCCGGCCGAGTACGGCGGTTCGACGGGCAGCGCGACGGTCCGGATCGCCGCGAACGACGTCACCGCCCGCCACCTCACCTTCAGCAACGACTTCGACGAGGCCGCGGTCGAGCTGAAGGGCGAGCAGGCCCTCGCGATGAAGACGACCGGCGACCGGATCGTCTTCGAGGACACCGCCTTCCTGGGCAACCAGGACACCCTGATGACCGACAGCCCCAAGCTGGACGTGATCAGCCGGGTCTACATCCGCGACTCGTACATCGAGGGCGATGTCGACTTCGTCTACGGCCGGGCGACCACCGTGATCGAGCGGTCCGTGATCCGGGCGCTGAGCCGCGGCTCGGACACCAACAACGGCTACGTCACCGCCGCTTCGACCTGGACGGGCAATCCGTACGGGTTCCTGATCACCCGGTCGAAGGTCGTGAGCGACGCCCCGGACCAGAGCTTCCACCTGGGGCGGCCCTGGCATCCGGGTGGTGAACCCGCCGCCGTGGGCCAGGTGTTGATCCGTGACACCGAACTGCCGGCCGCCGTGAAGACCTCGCCGTGGGCCGACATGAGCGGCTTCTCGTGGAAGGACGCGCGGTTCGCCGAGTACCGCAACTCCGGGCCGGGAGCCGCCCCGAGCGCCGACCGGCCGCAGCTCGCCGGCGCCGACGCGAGGACGTACACCGTCACGAACTACCTCAAGGGCACGGACGGCTGGGCCCCCCACACCCGCCACTGACTTCCCCCCACAGCTTCATGTCTCCGCTGGAATCAGAAGAAGAGAGCCGATCAATGAAGATCAGTATCCGCAGAAGCAGGCGCGCTGCCATAGCCGTCGCCCTCGGGTCCGTCCTGGCGCTGACCGCCACCGCCTGCGGTGACGACGGCAGCGGGTCGGGCGGTGACAAGGGCGACGCGGGCAGCGGCAAGGGCAAGATCGTCTTCTGGGACAACAACGGCGGTGTGCGCACCGACATCTGGAAGGAGGTCATCGCCGACTTCCAGAAGGCGAACCCCGACATCAAGGTCGAGTACGTCGGCATCGCGTCCACCGAGTACCAGTCCAAGGTCGACACCGCCATCCAGGGCGGCGGCCTGCCGGACGTCGGCGGTGTCGGTGCGGCCATGCTCGCCGGGTTCTCCGCCCAGAACGCGCTGGAGCCGCTGGACGACCGGCTCGCCAAGTCCTCGCTGAGCGGCAAGCTCAACGAGAAGATGGTCGACTCGCTGAAGGCGGCGGGGGGCGGGGACGGAACCCTGTACTCGATCCCGACCTCCGCCAACAACGGTGTGCTCTACTACCGGACCGACCTGTTCAAGAAGGCCGGCCTCGACGAGCCGACGACCTGGGACAAGTTCTACGAGGCCGCGGGCAAGCTCACCGACTCCAAGAAGAACGAGTTCGGTTACACCATCCGGGGCGGCGCCGGTTCCATCGCCCAGGCCCTGGACGCGGCGTACGGGCAGAGCGGGATCACCTCCTTCTGGAACGGTGACAAGACCACCCTCAACGACCCGAAGAACGTGGCGGCGCTGGAGAAGTACGCGGCGCTGTACAAGAAGGACACTCCGGCGGCCGATCTCAACAACGACTTCACCAAGATGGTCGCGCAGTGGGACTCCGGCACGATCGGGATGCTCAACCACAACCTGGGGTCGTACCAGGACCATCTGAAGGCGCTCGGCGCCGGGAAGTTCCGGGGTATCCCGCAGCCCGTCGGCGCCGGCGGCAAGCGGGTCCAGGTGTCCAACCCCGTTGACGGGCTGGGCGTGTTCAAGAGCTCGAAGAACAAGGACGCCGCGTGGAAGTTCATCGAGTTCGCGACCTCGCACGCGGAGAACTCGAAGTTCAACAAGTCCGCCGGGCAGGTGCCGTCGAACAACGACGCCGCCAAGGACGCCTGGATCTCTGAGGCGGAGCCCACGAAGTTGGCGGCGGCCGCGCTGACCGACGGCTCCACGAGCATCGTTCAGCTGCCGTACTACCTGCCCGACTGGAACACCATCTCCAAGGCGGACAACGAGCCGAACTTCCAGAAGGTGCTGCTGGGCGACATGAGCGCCAAGGACTTCCTGGACACCATGGCCGAGCAGCTGAACAAGGCTCAGGCGGAGTGGAAGGAACAGAACGGCTGAGAACTCGGGTGGTTCCGGTTGTGGGGAGCTGCCGGCCGGTTGTGGCTGGTCGCGCAGTTCCCCGCGCCCCTGAAGACAGAAAGGTGCACCTGAAATGTCTCTTACCCGTAGGCAGGTCACCGTTGCGGCGATGGCCGCCGTGCCCGTCGCTCTGAGCGCGACCAGTACCGCTCAGGCCGCTCCTCGAAGAACACGCACCCTCTACATCGCGGGTGACTCCACAGCCGCCCAGAAGTACTCCGACGCCGCTCCCGAGACCGGGTGGGGGATGGCTCTTCCCTTCTTCCTGCAGAAGGATCTGCCCGTCGCCAATCACTCGGTGAACGGGCGGAGTTCGAAGTCCTTCGTCGACGAGGGACGGCTCGACGCGATTCTCGGGCTGATCAGGCCCGGCGACTTCCTGCTCGTCCAGTTCGCGCACAACGACGAGAAGACCGCCGATCCGACCCGCTACACGGAGCCCTGGACGACCTACCAGGACTATCTGCGCCGGTACATCGACGGCGCCCGCGCGAAGGGTGCCCGGCCGGTGCTCGCCACACCCGTGGAGCGCCGGAAGTTCGACGCGAGCGGCAACGCCGTGCCGACCCATGGCGAGTACCCGGCGGCCATGCGTGCGCTCGCCCAGGAAGAGGGCGTGACACTGCTCGACATCCAGGCGCTGTCGATCGCGCTGTGGCAGCAGCTCGGTGTCGAGGAGACCAAGAAGTACTTCAA
Organism: Streptomyces sp. NPDC005483; assembly: GCF_040606035.1. Classification (NCBI taxonomy): domain Bacteria; kingdom Bacillati; phylum Actinomycetota; class Actinomycetes; order Kitasatosporales; family Streptomycetaceae; genus Streptomyces; species Streptomyces sp. NPDC005483. Next base: position 68,948 of record NZ_JBEXEA010000027.1, on the reverse strand, counting down.
CTGGACCGACACCGAGCAGGACAACACGCACTTCAATCCGCCCGGTGCCATCGCGGTGGCGCGTCTGGTCGCCCGTGAACTGCTGCGGCACCGCCTGCTGGCGCCCCGGGACGTGCGCCGGCTGGACGCCGAGATCCCGGAGTCCTGGATCACCTGGCCGTCGCCGGCCACCGTCTGACCCCACCTTCTTCGCAGTCGAAAGAGAGCCGCACAATGAACGCACAGATATGGCATGGGCATGTCATGACAAAGGCGATGGCGGTGGCGGGCTGCGCCGCCCTGGTCCTCGCGGTCACCGGCACCACCGCCCAGGCCAAGGGGCACGACGTCGCCCGCGACACCCTCGCCACCGGCGACGGCTGGGCCTCCGACGGCACCGGCACGACCGGAGGCGCCGCCGCCGACGCCGCCCACGTGTACACCGTCACCGACTGGGCCGGCTTCAAGGCCGCCCTCGCCGCGGGCGGGACCGCCCCGAAGATCATCAAGGTGAAGGGGGCCATCGACGCGGTCTCCGAGGGCTGCGACTCCCTCGCCGCGCCGGGGTACGACTTCGACGCCTACCTGGCGAAGTACTCGCCCGAGGCGTGGGGCCTGGACACCGACCTGAGCGCCGAGCCCGACGACAGCCCCGAGGGACTGCGCCGCGCCTCCGCCGCCAACCAGGACCAGACCATCAAGGCGAACGTCCCCGCCAACACCACGATCATCGGGGTCGGCAAGAACGCCGGGTTCAAGGGCGCGAGCCTCCAGATCAAGGCCGTCGACAACGTCATCGTCCGTAACCTCACCTTCGAGAGCCCCATCGACTGCTTCCCGCAGTGGGACCCGACCGACGGCGACAAGGGCAACTGGAACTCCGAGTACGACACCGCCGTCGTCTACGGCTCCACCCATGTCTGGCTGGACCACAACACGTTCACCGACGGCAGCCACCCGGACAGTGCCGCGCCGACCTACTTCGGCATGCTCTACCAGCAGCACGACGGCGAGCTGGACATCGTCCGGGGCGCGAACTACGTCACCGCCTCCTGGAACGTCTTCACCGAGCACGACAAGACGATTTTGATCGGCAACAGCGACAGCGAGTCCACGGCGGCCGGGGACCGGGGCAAGCTCAAGGTCACCTTCCACCACAACCTGTTCTCCGACCTCGTCGAGCGCGCACCCCGCGTCCGCTTCGGACAGGTCGACTCCTACAACAACCACTTCGTGGCGAACAGCGACTACGCCTACAGCTTCGGCATCGGCAAGGAGTCCCAACTCGTCGCCGAGCACAACGCGTTCACGCTGCCGGACGGGGTCAGCGCGGCCAAGGTGCTCAAGCGGTGGAACGTCTCCCCGCTCACCGCCACCGACAACTACGTCAACGGCAAGCCCACCGACCTGATCGCCGTGCACAACGCGGAGATCCCCGCCGAGACCCTGTCGTCCGGCGCGGGCTGGACGCCGACCCTGCGCACGAAGGTCGACCCGGTCAAGAAGGTGCCGGGGATCGTCGACCGCGGCGCGGGCGCCGGCAACGTCTGCTGACACCGCCCCCTGACCGGCCGGGGCGGAATCCAGCGGCCGCCCCGGCCACCTCACCCCCCACGCGAGGAACCCCACCACTGAGCCGCGTTCCCTAGGAGCACCCGCATGTCCTCGCACCACGCACAACTCCCCCTGCCCAGAAGGGGATTCCTGCTCGCGAGCACCGGAGCGGCAGCCTCGCTCGCGCTCATGTCGAGCCCCGCTCGGGCCGCCGGTGGCCGACGCCCCTTCGGCCGCTTCGGATCCCCGGCCGCCCGGCTCACCCCGCAGACGCTCTACGTCGACCCGCGGGGCCGTGGCGACCACACCACCGTGAAGGACGCCGTCACCGCGGCCACCGGCAGCGGCTGGACCCTGGTCCTCGCCCCCGGCACCTACCGGGAGACCGTCGCCGTCGACGCCACCCGCACCGAGGCGACCTGGATCGGCGCCTCCGAGGACCCCAGGGACGTCGTGATCGTCTACGACAACGCGGCCGGCACCCCCAAGCCCGGCGGCGGCACCTACGGCACCACCGGGTCGGCCACCACCACCGTGCAGGCCGACGGCTTCACCGCCCGCTGGATCACCTTCGCCAACGACTGGCTGCGCGCCGACCACCCCGAGATCACCGGCACCCAGGCCGTCGCCCTCAAGGTCCAGGGCGACCGCTCCGCGTTTCACCACTGCCGCTTCCTCGGTCACCAGGACACCCTGTACGCCGACTCGATCGCCCTGCCCTCCTTCGCCCGCCAGTACTTCGCGCACTGTTACGCCGAGGGAGACGTCGACTTCGTCTTCGGCCGGGCCACGGCGGTCTTCGAGAACTGCCACTTCCGGACCCTGAACCGGACCGACCTGGCGGCGGCGCCGTACGGCTTCGTCTTCGCGCCCTCCACGGCGGGCGCCAACCCGCGCGGGTACCTGGTGACCCGTGGCCGGGTGTCCAGTGAAGCCCCGGACGCCGCCTACAAGCTGGCCCGTCCGTGGGTGCCGAGCTCCGACACCACGGCCCGTCCGTCGCTCGTGGTCCGGGACACCCGGCTGGGCCCAGGGATCGACGCGGCCGCCCCCTACACCAACATGTCGGACACCTTCCCCTGGCAGAACCAGCGCTTCGCCGAGTACCGCAACACCGGCCCCGGCGCGAGGATCACCGTCCCGGAGAACCGGCCCCAACTCACCACGGAGCAGGCGGAGTCGGCGACGCGCGAGACCTACCTCGGCGACTGGCGGCCCTGGAAGGAGTCATGCTGATGCGCAGACGTACCCTTCTCGCGGCCGGCTTCGGACTCGCCGCGGCGGGAGCGACACCCGCCTTCGCCACCGGAGGCCACCGCGTCCTCCACGTCCGCCCCGGCGACTCCGTCCAGGCCGCTGTGGACGCGGTCAGCGGACCCGGCTGGACGATCGTCGTGCACCCGGGCACCTACCGCGAGCTCGTCGACATCCCGGCCACCGCGGCGGAGTTGACCCTGTGCGGCGCGAGCCGTGACCCCCGAGCCGCCGTCATCGTGTACGACAACGCCAACGGCACCCGGAAGCCCGACGGTTCAGGCACCTACGGCACCGCGGGCTCCGCCACCTTCACCTCCGCGGCCCCCGGCCTCACCGTCCGCGACCTCACCCTCGCCAACGACTGGCTGCGCGCCGACCACCCCGACATCACCGGCACCCAGGCGGTCGCCGCCTACACCTACGGTGACCGCACCCACTTCGAGAACGTCCGGCTCCTGGCCCACCAGGACACCCTCTTCGTCGAGACGAGCGCGCTCACCGCCTTCGACCGGCAGTACTTCCGCCGCTGCTACATCGAGGGTGACGTCGACTTCGTCTTCGGCCGGGCCACCGCCGTCTTCGAGGAGTGCCACTTCCACACCCTCCAGCGGGACGTCGACTTCACCCCCAAGGGCATGGTCTTCGCCCCCTCCACGGCCCGCGCCAACCCGTACGGCATCCTTGCCGTCCGCTCCCGCATCACCTCCGGGGCCGAGGACGGGGCGTACAAACTGGCACGGCCCTGGGTGCCGTCGTACGAGACGACCGCCTGGCCCTCGCTGGTGGTGCGCGACAGCCGGCTCGGGCCCGGCATCGACCCGATCGCGCCCTACACCAACATGCGCGAGGCCTACCCCTGGCAGACCATGCGCTTTCGCGAGTACGCCAACTCCGGCCCCGGCGCGGTGATCACCGTTCCCGACAACCGGCCCCAGCTGACCGCCGGCGAGGCCGCCGGGCACACCCCGCGGACGTATCTCGGGGACTGGAGGCCCTATGGGCGCCGGTGAGCCGATGGGACGGCGGGCGTTCGTCGTGGGCACCGGAGCGGCCGTGCTGGCCGGGGGAGCGGTGAGCCCCGCCGAAGCCGGGGTCGTGGAAGGCCCGCTGCCCGACTTCCACCAGGCGCTCAAGGCCGAGCTGACCTTCCCGCTGGCCTGGGGGACTTCACCGGTCCGCGACTTCCGCACCTGGCGTCGGCAGGCCCGCGCCAAGGTCGAGGAGCACCTGCTCGTCGACCGCGAGGGCGGAACGCCGTACGCACCCGAGCGCGGTCAGGTCGCACAAGGCGACGGTTACACAAGGGAGTTGGTCACCCTCTCCCTCACCCACCACGAACGCGTCCGCGCCGCCCTGCTCACCCCGCACGGCCCCGGCCCGTTCCCCGCCGTGCTGCTGCTCCACGACCACGGGGCGAAGTTCGACATCGGCAAGGAGAAGCTGGTCCGGCCCTGGTACGACGACCCCCGGCTCGCCTCCGCGCAGGCCTGGGCCGACAAGTACTTCAGCGGCCGGTTCGTCGGCGACGAGCTGGCCCGGCGCGGCTACGTCGTCCTGTGCGCGGACGCCCTCGGCTGGGGCGACCGCGGACCGATCACCTACGACCAGCAGCAGGCCCTGGCCGGCAATTTCTACAACCTCGGCTCCTCGCTCGCCGGCCTCATGGCCCGCGAGGACGCCCGCGCCGCCGACTTCCTCGCCGGCCTCGACCAGGTGGACGCCCGCCGTGTCGCCGCCGTCGGGTTCTCCATGGGCGCCTACCGCGCCTGGCAGACCGCCGCGCTGACCGACGCCGTCAAGGCGACGGCCGCGGTCTGCTGGATGACCGGCCTCAAGGACATGATGGTGCCCGGCAACAACACCCTGCGCGGACAGTCCAGTTACTACATGCTCCACCCCGGGCTGCCCCGGTTCCTCGACTTCCCCGACGTGGCGAGCATCGCCGCCCCCAGGCCGATGCTCTTCTTCAACGGCGGGCTCGACCCGCTGTTCCCCGCCGACGGCGTCCACGTGGCGTTCGACAAGCTGCGCGCCGTCTGGCACTCCCGCCACGCCGAGGAGCGGTTGCACCTGAAGACCTGGCCCGACCTCGGCCATGTCTTCGTCGACCGCATGCAGGACGAGGTCTTCCACTGGCTCGACGCCGTCCTGTGAACCATCCCCCCACCCGCACGAGAAGGGACCGCTCTCCATGTCTCGTCGTACCGCTCTCCTCGCCACGGCCGCCCTCGCCCTCGGCTCCGGCCTCGCCGTCCTCCCCACCCAGGCCCAGGCCGCGACGGTCGTCGTCAGCAACTCGACCGACCTGTCCAACGCCATCAAGAACGCCACCGCCGGCACGGTGATCCAGGTCCGCGGCGGCACCTACTACCCGACGGCCACCCTCCAGTCCACGGCCAACGGCAGCTCCTCCGCACCCGTCACGCTCACCGCGTACGGCTCGGAGACCGTGAAGATCGACGGCTCGTCCCTGCCCGCCGGCGACTGGATCTTCAAGCTGACCGCCGACTACTGGAACGTCTCCAACATCACCTTCCAGAACTCCCCGGACAGCGCGGTCGTCTGCCAGTCCTGCACCGGGACGGTCTGGAACAACATCAAGACCATCAACGGCGGCGACTCCGGCTTCACGCTCACCGGCGACGGGACGGTCAACAACACCGTCAAGAACATCGACTCGTACGGCAACTACGACGCTGCCAACCACGGCGAGAACGCCGACGGCATCGCCGTGAAGTTCGGTTCCGGCACCGGCAACCTCATCACCGGCGCCCGTCTCTACAACAACTCGGACGACGGGATCGACTTCTGGTCCTTCTCCTCACCCGTCACCATCGAGCACACGTGGTCCATGGGCAACGGCGTCAACCGCTGGTCCGACTCCGCGTTCGCGGGCGACGGCAACGGCTACAAGCTGGGCGGCGACGGCGAGGTCGTCGCGCACGTCATCAACAACTCCGCGGCCTGGGGCAACGCCGGCAACGGCTTCACCGAGAACTCCAACACCGGCGCCATCGTGATCAACCGCACCACCGCCTACGCCAACAGCAAGTGGGGCTACTACTTCGCCACCAGCTCCGCGAAGCTCGGCAAGAACCTCGCGGTGAGCAACGGCGGCGGCTCGGTCAGCAAGGGCTCCAAGGTCAGCTCGTCCGGCAACAACTGGGACAGCGGGATCAGCACCCCCGCGTTCAAGTCGACGGACGCCTCGACGACGTACAACGCCCGCAGCTCCAGCGGCACCCTGCCCGCCACCACGTTCCTGACGACGGGCAGCACCACCATCGGCGCGACCATGAACTGACACCTCCAGGGCGCTTGACCCGTTTTTTACCGGGCGGGTCTCGCGCCCGACATGGTGACGCGCGTAGAACGTCTGTCATGCATAAGTCACTGCGTATCGCAGCCGTCGCCACCGCCTGTGCGGTCGTCGGCGTCGCCGTGTACGGCGCCGGTGCGGCCACGGCCCACCAGTCCACGGCGAACTCCACGCACGAGCCCTACAACATCGGGCTCCTGGTCAAGGACATCGACACCTACTACGGCACCACGGCCGACGCGAACGGTGTCTACCAGGCGTCCGCCACCAGCCCGTACGCCAAGGACCTCGCCGCCATCGACAAGGCCGCGAGGAAGTACATCGACCAGGCCGCCCGCAAGACCCACCACAGGGGCGAGAAGCCGGCCGTCGTCTTCGACATCGACGACACGCTGCTGCTCAGCCTCGACTACGAGAAGCGCTACAACTACACGTACAACGGCACCACTTGGGCCGACTACGTGAACAAGGCCGACCGTCCGGGGGTCTTCGGCAGCGCCGAGCTGGTGCAGTACGCCGAGAAGAAGGGCGTCGAGGTCTTCTACAACTCGGGTCTGAGCGAGGCGCAGCGGACCGCCGCCGTCGAGAACCTGAAGAAGATCGGCGCCGATGTGAACCTCGACGCCGACCACATGTTCCTCAAGGACAAGGCGAACCCGCCGTCCTACCTGAACGCCTGTGCCACGCCGGGCACCTGGACCTGCACCACCGTGCAGTACAAGTCCGGCACCCGCGCGCACATCGAGAAGGACCTCGGGTACGAGATCATCGCCAACTTCGGCGACCAGTACTCCGACCTCGACGGCGGTTACGCCGACCGGACGTACAAGCTCCCGAACCCGACGTACTTCGTGAGCTAGTTCCGCACCGGCCGGATCCCCTCGAGAGTCGGCACCACGGGCTTGATCGTGCCGTCCGCCGCGAACTCCATGCGGTCGACGGTGGTTTCGCGGTGCATACCGTCGCCGCCGGGCTTCCCCGGCCCGTTCAGGGCGAACCGGTGATAGACGATGTACCAGTCGTCGGTGCCGGGGACGTTCACCACGGAGTGGTGGCCGGTGGCGAAGATGCCGTACTCGGGACGCTTGGACAGGATCGTCCCCTTCTTGGTCCACGGGCCGAGCGGGGACGGTCCCGTCGCGTAGGCGACGTGGTAGTTCTCGCTGCGGGTGTCGTCCTCGGACCACATGAAGTAGTACGTGCCGTTCCGCTTGATCACGAAGGAACCCTCGCGGAAGTTGTCCGGGGTGATGTCCTCGATCTTCGCCGGGTCGTACGAGGTCATGTCGCCGTCCAGCGGCACCACGTACCCGTGCCCGTTGCCCCAGTAGAGGTACGACGTCCCGCCGTCGTCCGTGAAGACGGCCGGGTCGATCATCTGACCCTGCAGTGAACCGCCCTTCGCCACCAGCGGCTTGCCCAGCGCGTCCTTGAACGGGCCCGCCGGGGAGTCCGCCACCGCCACGCCGATCTGCTGCTCGGCACAGAAGTAGAAGTAGTACTTCCCGTCCCGCTCGGCGATCGCCGGTGCCCACGCGTACCGGTCGGCCCACGACACGTCCGCGCCGAGGTCGAGGACGACCCCGTGATCCTTCCAGTGGACCAGGTCCTTCGACGAGTACGCCTTGAACCTGGTCCCGCTCCAGCCGTTGAAGCCGTCGGTGGTCGGGTAGATCCAGTACTCGCCGTTCAGGTAGTGCACGTCCGGGTCGGCGTGGAGACCGGGCAGGACGGGGCTGCCGGTCGGCACGGCCTCGACGGTCCACCTGCGGGTCGTGCCGTCGGCCGCGGTGACGGTGTACGGCTGCGGCTTGCGGAAGTCGCGCCGGGTACCGGATCCCGGGGTGACCCTGGCGCCCGCGCCGACCGCCAACTCGGGTGCGAGACGGGCGAGATCGGTGCCCGGCCGCATCGGCAGTACTACCTTCGACGCGGCCTCCGTGACGATCGCGTACCCCTTCTGCTCCGTGGCCGTCACGTCCACCACCGAGGCCGGTGTCGAGGGATACGCGGCCAGCAGCCGGTCGTACTCCTTCTGCGTCACCGGAAGTACGGTGCCGTGCCGGGGACTCGCGGGCAGCTGGTAGTCCGTGGACGGGGTCCACCTGCCCGAGTCGAGGTCGGTGGTCTCGAAGGGGACGTACCCGCGGCCGCCGCACTCGTCGATGAACAGGTACCACTTCTTCTCGGTGTTCGACCTGAACACCGTCGGGCCCTCACCGCGGTCCATCGCCCCGCTGCCGATGCACTCGCCGACCAGGTCGTACGTGGTGGAGGTCAGGCTCGTCGACTTCTCGCCGGTGATGAACTTGGCGCAGGGGGAGCTGGAGGTGGGATCCCGCTCGTCCTTGGTGTAGCGGTAGTAGGTGTCCTTGTACTTCACGACCGTCGAGTCGATCACCGAGTGGCCGGGGTCGTCCCAGACCTTCGGCGCGCTGAAGGTGCGGAAGTCCTTCGTGGTGGCGTACAGCATCTTGTTGTACGTCGATCCCGTGTGCCCGGGGTCGTCGTCGGCGTACAGCTTCGACGCCCAGAAGACGACGTACTCACCGAGGCTGTCGTCCCAGTAGGCCTCCGGCGCCCAGGTGTTGCCCGCGTTGTCCGGGGCCACCTTCACCAGCCGCTGGTCGGTCCAGTGGACCAGGTCGGTGGACTCCCAGATCATGATCGACTTGCTGCCGTGCCGCTGGACGTCGTCCCAACTGCCGCTGCTGTTCCGGTACATGCGCAGGTCGGTGGCGATCAGATAGAACTTGTCGCCCTTGGGGGAGCGGATCACGAACGGGTCGCGCAGGCCCTTCTCGCCGGTCGTCGACGTCAGGACGGGCCTGCCCTGGTTCAGCTCGCGCCAGTGCAGGGGGTCGTTGCCGCGGCTGAGGGCGTAGCGGATCTGCTCGCCGTCCGCGGTGCCCTCGCCGGTGAAGTAGGCGAAGAGGTAACCGGCGTACTTGGGGTGGCTCACGGGTGGTGCTCCTGAGTGGGCGGAACCGGGCGGTGCGGTGAGGAGGGCCAGTAGTAGCGAGAGACAGGCGACGAGGAGGATACGTGGGCGCATGTCGCTCCTGAGGGTGTGGGGGTGTGGGGGTTTCTGTTGGGGGCTGTGCGCGCCTTCGGAGTGTTACGAGCGGGAAACAGCACGTCAATCGGTGGGTGCGCGATGAGGCGCAGCGAAAGTTTCGGTTGTTTTCGTTGAGGCGCGGCAACCTCACCGGTCATGGCGGCGACTTCAGGGCATCCTCATTCGCGACGAAAGGAACGCCCCGTGCGTCACAGCACCGGACGCCACCGCCGGACCCGCACGCTCTCCATCGCGGCGGCGGTCGCCCTGGCCGCGGGCGCGGGCGGTGTGTACCTCGGCCTGTCGGGCGGCGGCGCCGAGGCCGCGTCCACGACGGTCACCGTCTCCCGTACGGCCCAGTTGGAGGCGGCGGTGAGGAACGCGACCGCGGGTACGGTCATCCAGGTCCGCGCCGGGACGTACACCCCGTCGGCCACCCTCAAGTCCACGGCGAACGGGACGAGTTCGGCACGGATCACGCTGCGCGCGTACGGCGGCGAGAAGGTGCGGATCGACGGGTCCGAGCTGCCCGCCGGGTCCTGGCTGGCCGGGATCCACGGCGACTACTGGACCGTCCAGAACCTCACCTTCCAGAACGCGCCGGCCCAGGGCCTCGTCGTCACCTCCTCCGTCGGCGGCGTCTTCAAGAACCTCGTCACCGCGGACAACGGCGACTCCGGATTCACCCTGCGCGGGGACGGCACCAGCGACAACCTCGTGCAGAACCTGGACAGTCACGGCAACTACGACCCCGCCGGACACGGTCAGAACGCCGACGGCATCGCCGTGAAGTTCGGTTCCGGGACCGGCAACCGGATCACCGGGGCACGGCTCTACGACAACTCCGACGACGGGATCGACCTGTGGCAGTTCTCCTCGCCGGTCACCGTCGAGCACAGCTGGGCCTTCGGGAACGGCAGGAACCGATGGCGGGACAGCGCCTTCGAGGGCAACGGCAACGGGTTCAAGCTGGGCGGCGGCGGCGTCACGGTGGCGCACCTCGTCAACGACAACGCGGCCTGGGACAACGCGCTGCACGGCTTCACCGAGAACTCCAACAGCGGGGCGATCGCGCTGAACCGCAACACGGCGTACGCCAACGCCGGGGCCGGGTTCTACTTCGCCACGGGCAAGGCCCGGCTGGCCCGGAATCTCGCGGTGGGCGACAAGGGCGGGTCGTCGAAGCTGGGTTCGTCCACCGTGTCCGCGGCGAACAGCTGGGACGCCGGGGTGGCGACCCCCGCGTTCAGGTCGACGGATGCCGGCCAGGCGTACGGCGCGCGCGATACGGACGGCTCGCTGCCCTCGACGACGTTTCTGACCACCGGATCCACCGCCCTCGGCACCACGATGGACTGAGGGACGACGACGGAACGCCCCGCCTGTCGTCACAGGCGGGGCGTTCCTCGTGCCGGCTCGAGGGGGGCTCCAGCCGGCAGCTGCCGGGCCGAGGGGGGCTCGGTCCAGCAGGTCATTACTAGGGACGTCGAAGACTGGCGAATGGTTGTTCCCATTGGGCGAACTCGTGCTGAAGGAGCGGGTGTTGGGCTGGGTGGGAGCCATGGGATGACCGAAACGCAGTCATTCAGCGGCCGTGCACCCCTTGAGTGGCCACTGGCGGGGAAAAGGTTGCCGCCCCGAGGAGACTTTTTCGTGAGACTCCGGCACGAGGGCCTACGAGTCCCCTTCGTCCGTGCTGGCGTCCTGCGCCGCGAAGCCGCCCTTCACGGCGAGGTCCCCGGACTTCGCCGTGGCCGTCGCCGTGTAGCTGTCGTCCTTGGCGTCCCGGCCGCCGCGCTTGTGGTCGTACTGTCCGGCGAACACCCACTCGCCCTTCGGGACCGTACGGCCGTCCTTGAGCACCCAGGTGTATACGAGGAAGCCGTCCTTCTCGGCGACCGTCAGCGTGAAGTCGTCCTCCGGCAGCGAGCGCCAGGCGCCCGCGTTGGTGACCCCGCCGGTCTGGGCGATCCTCAACTCGACCCTGAGGGAGGTCAGTTGCTCGGAGGTCTTGAAGGTCAGATTGCTCTGCGCCCAGAACTCGTTGCTGTGCGGGTCCACCGAGCCGTCCGACCACAGCGGGCCGTCCTCGACGCCGGAGGCCCGCACCCCGGTGGAGGCGGTCGGCGTGGACGAGGGTGTGGCGCTCGGCTTCTCGGCCCTGTGGGTGGGGGTGGTGCGCGGCGTCGGATCCGCCGACGGGGCGGGCGGGCGGCTCGTCGCGTCGGGGGAGGGGGTGGGTGTGCCCGTGGCGGCGACCGACTTCTGCGCGGGCGGCTCGTCCTTCACGGCGGAGGCCACCGCATAACCGCCGAAGCCCAGCACACACGCGACCGCGGCGGTGGCGCTCACCACCCGTACCCAGCCGTAGACCGGCGGCCGGGTCGCCCGGTGGTCGGGGCGGGTCTGTTCCGACATGCCGCGTTCGATCCGGGCGAGCATCCGCTCGCGGTTCGGCTCGTGCGCCTCGGCCGCGTCCCGCAGCCGGGCGCGCAGTTCGCGGTGCGCGTCCCGCTGCATGGTCATCGGTCCCTTCCTCCGGCGTCACCGGTGCGCGCCATCGTGGCATGCACCTTCAGCGGAGTGTTCCGGGGACCCAGCAGCCGCTGCAACTCGGCCATCCCCTTGGAGGTCTGGCTCTTCACCGTACCGACCGACACCCCGAGGGCCAGCGCGGTGTCCTTCTCGGAGAGATCGAAGGCGTGCCGCAGCACGACACACGCCCGCTTGCGGAACGGCAGCCTGCGCAGCGCCTCCTGGACGTCGACCGCGCCCGCCACGTCGGGGTTCTCGACCTTCTCCTCGCGCTGGGACCAGAACAGGGCGACACGACGGCGCTCACGGACCGCGCTGCGGATACGGGTGCGGGCGAGGTTGGCGACCACTCCGCGCGCGTACGCCGCCGGGTGGTCGGCCGCGCGCACCCGGTCCCAGCGGTGCCACAGCGCCAGCAACGCGTCCGCCGCAAGGTCGTCGGCGGCGTCCGGCTCCCCGGTCAACAGCTGGGCGAGGCGGGACAGTTCGGCGTAGTGGCGCTCGAAGAAGGCGTGGAACTCCACGGAGGCGGCGTCGTCGACGACTGTGCCCACGGGCTCCCTCTCCCTTGTGTGTCATGTGAATGACATGTGATCGTCCGGGGGTGGCCGGGCGGAGATCCGGAAGCGTAGCAGTGACCGAGTGCGTGTTCTCGTACGGGCCTTCGAACGTTGTATGACGGGGCGACCCCTGATCCGTAACACGGGTGAGACCTGAAACGCGTTCAACGCAGGAACAATCCAGCCTGCATCCGCACACTGATCATTCAGGCACCAAGGAGCATCGAGCATGTCCGTCGACCAGTACTTCAGGATCTCCGAACGGGGATCCACCTTCGCCCGTGAGATACGCGGCGGCTTCGCCACGTTCTTCACGATGGCCTACATCCTTGTCCTGAATCCCATCATCCTCGGCAGTGCGAAGGACAAGTTCGGACACCAGTTGGACGCGGTCCAGCTGACCACCGCGACCGCGCTGGTGGCCGCGGTGATGACGATCATCATGGGCGTCGGCGGGAACCTGCCGCTCGCGCTCGCCGCCGGGCTCGGCCTGAACGCCGTCGTCGCCTTCCAGATCGCCCCGTTGATGAGCTGGGACGACGCGATGGGCCTGGTCGTCCTGGAAGGGCTGCTCATCTGCGTGCTGGTGGTGACGGGTCTGCGAGAAGCCGTCATGCACGCCATCCCGCAAGCGCTCAAGCAGGCGATCAGCGTCGGGATCGGGCTGTTCATCGCGTTCATCGGCTTCGTGGACGCCGGATTCGTCAGCCGTATCCCCGACGCCGCGAACACCACAGTGCCGGTTCAGCTGGGCGGCACCGGCGCGCTCACCGGCTGGCCGATCCTCGTCTTCTGCCTCGGGGTGCTGCTGACGATCGGGCTGCTCGCGCGCAAGGTCAAGGGCGCGATCCTGATCAGCATCGTGACCATGACGGTCCTCGCGATGATCATCAACTCGGTCGCCGACATCAAGACCTGGGGGCTCACCACACCGGCCTGGCCCGACAAGGTCGTCGACACCCCCGACTTCGGGCTGATCGGCCACTTCAGCCTGTTCGGCTCCTTCAGCGCGCCCGGCGTCGGGATCGTCACGGTCGTCCTGCTGATCTTCACGCTGATCCTGTCCGACTTCTTCGACACGATGGGCACGGTCGTCGGGATCAGCGCCGAGGCGGGGCTCCTCGACGAGGAGGGCAAGGTGCCCAACCTCGGCCGGGTACTGCTGATCGACGGGGCGGCGGCGGTGGCCGGCGGTGCCGCGTCGGCCTCCTCCGCCACGTCGTACATCGAGTCGGCGGCGGGCGTCGGTGAGGGCTCGCGCACCGGGTTCTCGAACCTGATCACCGGCGGGATGTTCGGCCTGGCCCTGTTCCTGACCCCGCTGCTGACCATCGTCCCGCTCCAGGCGGCCGCCCCCGCCCTGGTCGCCGTGGGATTCCTGATGATGACGCAGGTCAAGCACATCGACTGGGACCGCTACGACATCGCGATCCCGGCGTTCCTGACCATCGCCGTGATGCCGTTCACCTACTCGATCACCAACGGCATCGGGGCCGGGTTCCTGGCCTACGTCGTGATCAAGGTGGTGCTGGGGAAGGCCAAGGAGATCCACTGGCTGCTGTGGGCGGCCTCGGCGCTGTTCCTCGTGTACTTCGCGATCGACCCGATCGAGCAGGTCCTGGGCGCCAAGTAGCCGGCGGGACGCGTCACTTCTCGAGGGCCGCCTCCATCATGGCCTTGGCCACGGGGGCGGCCAGTCCGTTGCCGCTCACCTCGGAGCGGGCCGCGTTCGACTGCTCCACGACCACCGCCACCGCGACCTCCTTCCCGCCGACCTTTCCGTAGGACGTGAACCAGGCGTACGGCGTCTTGCTGTTGTTCTCGCCGTGCTGGGCGGTGCCCGTCTTGCCGCCCACCGTGACGCCGTCGATCCGGGCGTTGGTGCCGGTGCCGTCCTGGATCACCGACTGCATCGCGGACTGGAGTTGCTCCGCCGTGCCGGAGCTGACGACCTGGGTGGTGGTCGCCTCGTCGTCGTAGTTCTTCAGGACGTCGCCGCCGTGGTCGGTGATCGTCGACACCATGTGCGGCGAGATCAGCTTGCCGCCATTGGCTATGGCCGCGGAGACCATGGCCATCTGGAGCGGGGTGGCCGTGACGTCGTACTGGCCGATACCGGTCAGGGCCGTGGACGACTTGTTCATGTCGGAGGGGTAGACGCTGGTGTAGGCCCGCACCGGCACGTCCTGCTGGTCGTCGTTGAAGCCGAACTTCTCGGCCATCGCCCGGACCTTGTCCTGGCCGAGGTCGACGGCCATCTTCGCGAACACCGTGTTGCAGGAGTACTCCAGAGCGACCCGGATCGAGGCGTTCTCGCAGGGCGCCGAGGAGTTCTCGTTGCCCAGCGGGGTCACCGTGCCGGGCAGGGTGTACGGGTCCGGGCTTGACGTCTTCTCGTCCACCGAGGAGTACAGGCCGTCCTCCAGCGCGGCCGCGGCCACCACCAGCTTGAACGTCGAACCGGGCGGCAGCGGCTGGCGCAGCGCGCGGTTGGTCAGCGGCTTGTCGGAGTCGCCGGTGAGCCGCTTCCAGGCACTGCCCGCGGTGTTGGCGTCCGTGAGCGCGGACGGGTCGTACGACGGCGTCGACACGACGGCGAGGATCTTGCCGGTCGCCGGGTCGATCGCTACGGCCGCGCCCTTCGTGTCGCCGAGCGCGTCGTACGCCGCCTTCTGCACGGCCGGGTCGATCGTCGTGATCACATCACCGGGCTCGGCCCGCTCGTTGGTGATCGTGTCCATCACGGTCTTCAGCCGGCTGTCCGTGCCGTTGAGGAGGTCGGCGTAGATGCCCTCCAACTGGGTCGGGGCGTAGGCCTGCGAGGCGTATCCCGTCACCGCCGCGTACAGCTTGCCGTTGGTGTACGTCCGCTTGTACGCGAGGTCGCTGTCCGTCACCTTCTCGGAACCCGTGACCGCTTTTCCGGCCACGATGATGTTCCCGAGCGGCGAGGAGTACGTCTCGATCGCGTTCCGCCGGTTGTCGTTGTCGTCCGCGAGTGCCTGGCCCTCGTAGAACTGCACCCAGGTCGCTCGGATCAGCAGAGCGAACACCAGGAGCAGCGCGAAGACCGATGCGCGCCTGATCGTCTTGTTCATCCCACTCAGAAGACGATCAGCCGCGGACGAATCGTTCCCGAACGTCCGTCTTTCTCATCGGACGTTCATCCGGGCCCAGTCGTACGGCGGTCTCACGCCTCCAGCGTCAGCACGAACTCGTCGATCTCCGCACCGCGCGCGTGGGCGTACCCGGAGGCCTCGGCGGTCACCCGGAACCCGCACTTCTGGAGCACCCGCAGCGAGCCCGCGTTGTCGGCGGCCGCGCGGGCGTACAGGGGGCGCTCGGGCACCTGGGCGACGAGCTCCCGCAGGGCCGCCGTGGCGATGCCGCGCCCCCAGTAGGCGCGGTCGATCCAGTACGTCACCTCGCGCTCGCCCGGCTCGCCGTACACCGCCGCGCTGCCCACCACGTCACCGTCCGCCAGGACCGTGCGGTGCACGGCGTCGGAGGCGCGGATCCGTTTCCAGTGGGCGTCGAAGGCGTCCCGGTCGGCCGGGTCCTTCGGGGTGAAGGCCGCCATGTGCAGGGCCTCGGGGTCGTTCATCTGCCGGAAGAAGACCGGCAGATCGCTGTCATGGACCTCGCGGAGATCGATCTGCATGCCTCAGAGCCTACGGGTGGCCAGTGTCAGCCGGTCCCGCGCGTCGAACAGCGCGTCCTTCACCATCTGTTCGTGGGCGGGCGTCAGCCGCGCCACCGGCACCGAGCAGCTGATCGCGTCCCGGGCGGGCGTGCGGTACGGGATCGCGACGCCGAAGCAGCGCAGCCCCAGCGTGTTCTCCTCGCGGTCCACGGAGAAACCCTGCTCGCGGATCTGGTGCAGCTCCTCGATGAGCTTCTCGCGGTCGGTGATCGTGTGCTCGGTGAGCGCGGGCAGGGTCTCCGGCAGCATCTTGCGGACCTGCTCGTCGGAGTACGTGCTCAGCAGCGCCTTGCCGAGAGAGGTGGAGTGCGCCGGGAGCCGGCGGCCGACCCGGGTGAAGGGCCGCAGGTAGTGCTGCGACTGCCGGGTGGCCAGGTAGACGACGTTCGTGCCGTCCAGACGGGCCAGGTGGATGGTCTCGGTGGTGTCGTCGGAGAGCCGGTCCAGGGTCGGCCGGGCCGCCGCGACCACCTCGTCGCCGTCGATGTACGAGGTGCCGACGAGCAGCGCCCGCACCCCGATGCCGTACCGCGTGCCCGTCGCGTCGGTCTCCACCCAGCCCAGCTCCACCAGCGTGCGCAGCAGCATGTAGAGGCTGGACTTGGGGTACCCGACGGCCTCCTGCACGGCCGCCAGGGAATGCATGCCGGGGCGCCCGGCGAAGTATTCGAGCAGTTCAACCGTCCGTACCGCGGACTTGACCTGTGACCCGCCGCCCGTCTCGCCTGCCGACATCGCCCTTGACCCCTTTGTTGGACGAGAACCAGAGTTATAGTCTCCAACAGCATATTCACCATCAGAGACAGCGTTCAGCATATCGAACGTTCCTGGTGAATGACCCAGATACACGTGGAGGGACCCGCGGTGGCAGCAGCACCAGTCTGGAGTGTCGACCCCCGAACCGGGAAGCAGCGCGAACAGGTTGCGGTGGAGGCCACAGCCCAGGAGGTGGACGCCGCCGTCCGCGCCGCGTACGACGCGCGCGCCTCCCTCGCCGACCGCGCCGTCCGCGCGGCCTTCCTGCGCACCGCGGCCACCAAGCTCGAAGAGTCCAAGGACCACCTGGTCGAGGCGGCCGACGCCGAGACCGCCCTCGGCCCGGTCCGGCTGACCGGCGAACTCGCCCGCACCTGCTACCAGCTGCGGGCCTTCGCGGACATCGTCGACGAGGGCGAGTTCCTCGGCGTGGTCATCAACCACCCCGACGACACCGCGACCCCGCCGATCCCGGACCTGCGCCGCTACAAGGTGCCGCTCGGTGTCGTCGCCGTGTACTCGGCCTCCAACTTCCCCTTCGCCTTCTCGGTCGCCGGCGGCGACACCGCGAGCGCGCTGGCGGCCGGCAACCCGGTCGTCGTCAAGTCCCACCCCGACCACCCGGGCCTGTCCGAGCTGGTCGCGTCCGTGCTGCGCCGGGCCGCCGGCGAGCACGGCATCCCCGCGGGCGTGCTCGGCCTGGTGCACGGCTTCGAGGCCGGCATCGAGCTGATCAAGCACCCGCTGGTCGCCGCCGCGGGCTTCACCGGTTCCGTGAAGGGCGGCCGCGCCCTGTTCGACGCGGCGGCCGCGCGGCCGGTGCCGATCCCGTTCCACGGCGAGCTGGGCTCGCTGAACCCCGTCGTGATCACGGAGGAGGCCGCCGCCGAGCGCGCGGAGGCCATCGGTGCCGGGCTCGCGGGCTCCATGACCCTCGGCGTCGGCCAGTTCTGCGTGAAGCCGGGCCTGGTCCTCGTGCCGTCCGGCGCGGCGGGCGACGGCCTGGTGAAGTCGCTGACCGACGCCGTCAGCGACACCGACGCGGGCGTCCTCCTCGACCACCGCATGCGGGACAACTTCGTGGCCGGCGTCGCCGAGCGCGCCGAGCTTCCCGAGGTCGAGACGCCGGTGACCCCCGGCGCGGGCGGCGAGCACACGGTGAGCGCGGGCTTCCTCACGGTGGCGGCGGAGAAGCTGACCACCGAGGGCGCGTACGACCTGCTCCTCGAGGAGTGCTTCGGCCCGGTGACCGTGGTCGCCCGGTACGAGGACGACGAGCAGGCACGAACGGTGCTCTCCCGGCTGCCCGGCAACCTCACGGCGACGGTCCACCTGTCCGAGGGGGAGGCCGCCGGCCAGGGACGCGGCGCCGAGATCCTGGCGGAGCTGACCCCCCTCGCCGGCCGTGTCCTGGTGAACGGCTGGCCGACGGGCGTGGCCGTGGCCCCGGCCCAGCAGCACGGCGGCCCGTACCCGGCGACGACGTCCACGTCGACGTCGGTGGGCGGCACGGCGATCGAGCGCTGGCTGCGGCCGGTGGCGTACCAGAACGCGCCTGAGGCCCTGCTGCCGCCGGAGCTGAGGGACGACAACCCGCTGGGTCTGCCCCGCCGCTTCAACAACCGTCTCGAGCGCTAGGCACCCCACACCCGCACGCGGAGAGGGAACTGGAAAACTCTGAGGATGGACGTCGAACTCCCCGAACTCCCCTTCCCTCTCCGCACCTACGGCCCCGACGGGCACTGGCTCCACGAGGACGGCATCCTCTCCGGCTGGGCCGGCCCCCGGCAGGACCGGTTCGTGCCGCCCACCGGGGAGTCCCTGGACCCCGCCGCCGACGCGCCGCGCCTCCTCGGTTCCCCCGAGGGCGACTTCCAGCTGATGGCCCGGGTCACGGTGGGCTTCAACGGCTCGTTCGACGCGGGCGTCCTGTACGTCCATGTCGGCGAGCGGGCCTGGGCCAAACTCTGCCTGGAGAACTCCCCGGACGTGCCCACCGTCTGCACGGTCGTCACCCGGGGTCACTCCGACGACTGCAACTCCTTCACCGTGGACGGCAGTTCGGTCTGGCTGCGGGTCAGCCGCACCGGCCGCGCCTTCGCCTTCCACGCCTCCCGCGACGGCAAGCACTGGATATTCGTCCGCCTCTTCACCCTGGGCGACGAGAAGGAGACCGACGCGGCACTGGTCGGCTTCATGGCGCAGTCGCCGATGGGGGAGGGCTGCGTGGTGACGTACGACCACATCGAGTTCAGGCCCGAATGGCCTGCCGACCTGCGCGACGGACGTTGAGGTCAGGTCCCCGAAGGGAATGGAACCCGCTGCTTGAACGTTCACTCAAGTGGCGGAGGGTGTCTCCGCGACCGTCCGACCTGGAGAGAGCCGTAGACATGCGCGTCGAGATCTGGAGCGACATCGCCTGCCCCTGGTGCTACGTGGGCAAGGCCCGCTTCGAGAAGGCGCTGGAGGCCTTCCCGCACCGTGACGGGGTCGAGGTGGTCCACCGGTCGTTCGAGCTGGACCCGGGGCGCGACAAGAGCGACGTGCAGCCCGTCCTCGCCATGCTCAGCAAGAAGTACGGCATGAGCGAGGCCCAGGCACAGGCCGGCGAGGAGAACCTCGGTGCCCAGGCCGCCGCCGAGGGACTCGACTACCGCACCCGCGACCGCGACCACGGCAACACCTTCGACCTGCACCGCCTCCTCCACCTCGCCAAGGAGCACGGCCGGCAGGACGAACTCGTCCAGATCTTCTACCGGGCCAACTTCGCCGAGGAGAGGTCCCTGTTCACCGAGGGTGACGAGCGCCTGGTCGAGCTCGCCGTGGAGGCCGGTCTTGACGCCGACGAGGTCCGCAAGGTCCTCACCGACCCCACCGCCTACGCCGACGAGGTCCGCGCCGACGAGCGCGAGGCCGCCGAGCTCGGGGCGAACGGCGTCCCCTTCTTCGTCCTGGACCGCAAGTACGGCGTCTCCGGCGCCCAGCCCGCCGAGGTCTTCACCCAGGCCCTCACCCAGGCCTGGGGCAACCGCTCCCCGCTGAAGCTGATCGACCAGGGCGACGCCGGGGCCGAGGCCTGCGGGCCCGACGGGTGTGCCGTACCCCAGCACGGCTGACAACCCGCAGGTCGGCGCGGACGTATAAGCGTCCCTTGGCGGAACCACGTAGAAATTCGCAATGGACCGACAGGTCTCCCGGCCCCACAGTGGAGTCATGGAGACCTTCGAGAGCCTCGTCCGCGCCGAGTTCGCCCCGAAGAACACCTTCCTCAACACCGCGAGCAGCGGCCTGCTCCCCGCCCGCACCGTGACCGCCCTCCAGCAGGCCGCGCTGATCCGTGCCGAGGGCAGGCCGCTGGACCCGCTGTTCGAGGACGTGGAGGCGGCCCGCGCCGCGTTCGCGAGGCTCGCCGGCGTCCCGGTCACCCGGGTGGCGGCGGGCGCGTCCGTGTCCACCCACTCGGGTCTGGTGGCCGCCTCGCTGCCGCCGGGCGCCGAAGTCCTCACCGCCGAGGACGACTTCACCTCCGTCGTGAACCCGTTCCACACCCGCGGCGACCTCAAGGTGCGCATCGTGCCGCTGGAGCGGCTCGCCGACTCCGTCCGCCCCGGCACCGCCCTGGTCGCCGTCAGCGCCGCCCAGTCCGCCGACGGCCGGATCGCCGACCTGCCCGCCCTGCGCGAGGCGGCGAAGGCACACGGCGCCCGCACCTACGTCGACTTCTCGCAGGCCGCGGGCTGGCTCCCGGTGGACGCGGAGTCCTACGACTACACCGTCTCCACCACCTTCAAGTGGCTGCTCGGCCCGCACGGCGCGGCCTTCCTCGCCGTGCCGGAGGACTTCGGCGACCTGAAGCCGGTGCTCGCGGGCTGGGTCGCGGGGGAGATCCCCTGGGACAGCTGCTACGGCCCCGTCGCCGAACTGGCCCATTCCGCCCGGCGGTTCGACGTCAGCCCGGCCCTGTTCACCTACACGGGAACACGTCACTCCCTCGAACTCCTGGAGGAGTTGGGCGTGGACGCCGTGCGCACCCACGACCTCGCGCTCGCGGACCGCTTTCGCGCCGGACTCGCCGGCCTCGGCCACGAGCCCCTGCCCGCCCCGGGCTCACCGATCGTGTCTGTGCCCGGACTCGGCGGGCACCAGCCCGAGTTGAGCGCGGCGGGCATCGAGGTGTCCAACCGCGCCGGCAACCTGCGCGCCTCCTTCCATCTGTACAACACGGCCGC
Source organism: Streptomyces sp. NPDC005483 (assembly GCF_040606035.1). Lineage (NCBI taxonomy): Bacteria > Bacillati > Actinomycetota > Actinomycetes > Kitasatosporales > Streptomycetaceae > Streptomyces > Streptomyces sp. NPDC005483. The sequence continues at coordinate 47,998 of NZ_JBEXEA010000027.1, read as the reverse complement.
GGATGTCGACCGGATTCTGGACGCCCTGTCTGTCTGAACCGCTGGCGCCGGGCCCCCCGGGACGCTAGGAAGGGCACCAAGGGGTGGTGGTGCCGTGGAGTCCACGGACGGGACGACGTCCATGCAGCGACTCGCAGACGCGGAGCTGCACCGGCGGCTGGTGTACGGCGAGGAGTCCGCGCTGGCCGAGGCGTTCGGGGCGTACGGCGGGCTGGTGCAGGCGGTCGCGATGCGCGTGACCGGCAGCAGGGCCGCGGCCGACGACGTCGCGCAGGAGGTCTTCGCGCAGCTGTGGAGCAGACCGTACGCCTTCGACGCGCGCCGGGGCAGCCTGCGCACCTGGCTGTCGCTGCTCGCCCACCGGCGGGCTGTGGACTGGGTGCGCGGCGAGGCCCGGCACCGCAAGGACGCCCGCGCCGACGACCTCGCGCTGCACGGCATCCCGGACGCCTCGCCCGGACCCGCCGAGTCGGTCGTCGACCGGGAGCGCTCCCTCCAGCTGCACACCGCCCTCGCCGAACTCCCGCAGCCGCAACGGGACGTGGTGCACCTCGCCTACTTCGCGGGCCGCACCTACCGGCAGGCCGCGGTCGAGCTGGGCATCCCCGAGGGCACCGCGAAGACCCGGCTGCGCACCGCGCTGCGCAGCCTGGCGGAGACTTTGGCGGACCCACCCGACCCGGCGTGGGAAGAGCGCGCATGATGGCGGCAGGGGAACACGGGGAAGGGGGCGAGCGGTGACCGATCACGACGACGTACGCGACCTGCTGGCCGCCTGGGCCTTCGGTGCCCTGGAACCGGCCGAGGAGCGGCTGGTCCCGCCCCACCTGGCCGAGTGCGACAGCTGCGCCGCGGAGGCGGAACGGCTGCGCGAGACCGTACGACTGCTGGACGGACCGCCGCTCGACGAGCCGCGGTCCCCCCTCGACGACCTTCTGACCGGCGCCCTCCGCGCCCGTCCCGCCCCTCCCCCCGTGGCTCGGCACGCCGCGCCCTACGCGGCCGCCGTCGCCGGGCTGCAGGCGCTGCTGCCCGAGATGGCGGGGCGCTGGACGACGCCCGTCGTGCACGACTGGGACGTGCACGCCACCGTCGCCCATCTGCTCGCCGCGGACGAGCACCTGGCCCTGAGGCTCGGGATCGACGCCCGGGTGCCGGGTGCGAGGATCGACGAGGCCGCCGACTGGGGGGAACTCTGGGAGCGGCGTACCGCCGAGGTGATCGCCCACGAGTACGGCCGTACGCCCGGGGAGACCGTCGCCGACTGGTCCGCGCAGGCGACCGACCTGCTCGGCACCCGGCACGCCCGTGACCCCGAACTCGCCGCCGGCACCACGCTGTCGATGGGCATCCGGCTGCCCGTCACCGAACACTTCCTGGTGCGCGCCTTCGAGGCGTGGATCCACACCGACGACATCGGCCACGCGCTGGGCCTGACCGTACCGCCGCCGCCCGAGGAGCACCTGGGGCGGCTCGTCAGGCTGGCCGTCCGCATCCTCGGCGGAGCCCTCGGGGCCGAGGCGCCGCCCGTGCTGTTCGCGGTCAGGGGCGGCGAGGAGTGGGTCCTGGGCTCGCAGAGCGACCCCGTGGCCGCCGAACTCACCCTGGACGCCGTGGACTTCTGTCTGCTCGTGGGCGGCCGGTACGCGCCGGACATCGTCCCCCGGGAAACGACGGGCGACGCGGCCGCCGTACGGAACGTACTGGAGCGGGCCGCGTCGCTGTCGTGGCTGTGAGGGTCACCCCCAAAGGGTCACCCCGGCGGGTCACTTCACCGGCGTGAAGTCCCTCGCGCCGATGCTGCATTCTCCGGGGGGACAACCCCCGGACCCCCGGCCGGGATCAAGCTACCGGACTGGAGTGAAATCCCTTGCTCCGATGAACGTCGGCCGCCGGATGGGCGCCGCGAACGGCTCCACGGCCTGGTTCTCCACGCTGTTGAACACGATGAACACGTTGCTGCGCGGGAACGGCGTGATGTTGTCGCCGGAGCCGTGCATGCAGTTGCAGTCGAACCAGGTCGCCGAGCCGGCCTTGCCGGTGAACAGCTTGATGCCGTACTCCGACGCCATCTCCGTCAGCGCCTCGTCCGAGGGCGTGCCCGCGTCCTGCATCTGCAGCGACTGCTTGTAGTTGTCCTTCGGGGTGGCACCCGCGCACCCGAGGAAGGTGCGGTGCGACCCCGGCATGATCATGAGGCCGCCGTTGGTGTCGTAGTTCTCGGTCAGCGCGATCGAGACGGACACCGTGCGCATGTTGGGCAGGCCGTCCTCGGCGTGCCAGGTCTCGAAGTCGGAGTGCCAGTAGAAGCCGCTGGCCCCGAAACCGGGCTTGACGTTGATCCGCGACTGGTGGACGTAGACGTCCGAGCCGAGGATCTGCCGCGCCCGGCCGACGACCCGCTCGTCGCGCACCAGATTCGCGAACACCTCGCTGATCTTGTGCACCTCGAAGACCGAGCGGATCTCCTTGGACTTCGGCTCGATGATCGAGCGCTCGTCCGCGCGGATCTCCGGGTCGGTGACGAGCCGCTCCAACTCGCGCTGGTAGACGGGGACTTCGTCGGGGCCGATGAGCTGGTCGACGGCGAGGAAGCCGTCGCGCTCGAACGCCTCCAGCTCGCCGGTGGCGATCGGTCCCGGATCGCCGGGCGCCGACCAGACGACCGGGTCCTTGCGGGGGACGGACACCTCGGTGGCGCCGCGGCTGGGGTAGAGATCGGTGACGGTGGTGGTCATGGGTGCGGTCACACCTCCTCGGACTCGGGTTCGGTGAGCAGCGGGTAGACGCCGTTCTCGTCGTGGTCCTCCCGGCCGGTCACGGGCGGGTTGAACACGCAGATGCAGCGGAAGTCCTCCTTGACCCGCAGCGTGTGCCGCTCGTGACCGTCCAGGAGGTACATGGTCCCCGGCGTGATCGAGTGCGTCAGCCCGCTCTCGTGGTCGGTCAGCTCGGCCTCGCCCTCGACGCAGACGACGGCCTCGATGTGGTTCGCGTACCACATCGACGTCTCCGTACCCGCGTACAGGATCGTCTCGTGCAGCGAGAAGCCGACCCGCTCCTTGGCGAGCACGATGCGTTTGCTCTCCCAGGTGCCGGACGCGGCCTTCACATGCCGGTCGGTGCCTTCGATGTCCTTGAACGAGCGGACGATCACGGTGTCGCGATGCCTCCTATGTAGACGGTGATGTGCTGCGGAAGGTGGTTCAGACGGTTTCCCGGACGGCGCGGGCGAGGATGCTCAGCCCCTCGTCCAGTTCCTCGGGGGTGATCGTGAGCGCCGGAAGCAGCTTCACGACCTCGCTCTCGGGGCCCGACGTCTCGATGAGCAGCCCGAGTTCGAAGGCCCGGTGCGCCACCTTGCCCGCGCGGGCCTTGTCGTGGAACTCCAGGCCCCACACCAGCCCGCGCCCGCGGTACTCCTTGATGTCAGCCAGGTTCTCCTCGGTGATGGAGATGAGCCCCTGCTCGACCTGCTCGCCGCGCTGCCGGGTCTGCTTCTCCATCGCGGAACCGTCCGCCCAGTACTGCTCCAGGGTGGCGGTGGCCGTGACGAAGGCCGGGTTGTTGCCGCGGAAGGTGCCGTTGTGCTCGCCGGGCTCCCAGATGTCCAGCTCGGGCTTGAACAGGCAGAGCGACATGGGCAGTCCGTAGCCGCTGATCGACTTCGAGACGGTGACGATGTCGGGCGTGATGCCCGCCTCCTCGAACGAGAAGAAGGCCCCCGTCCGCCCGCAGCCCATCTGGATGTCGTCGACGATGAGCAGCATGTCCTGCCGCTCGCACAGCGCGGCGAGCGCCTGCAGCCACTCCTTGCGGGCCACGTTGATGCCGCCCTCGCCCTGCACGGTCTCCACGATGACGGCGGCGGGCTTGTTGAGGCCCGAGCCCTGGTCCTCCAGGAGCCGCTCGAACCACAGGAAGTCCTCGACGGTGCCGTCGAAGTAGTTGTCGAACGGCATCGGCGTGCCGTGCACCAGCGGTACACCGGCGCCGGCCCGCTTGAAGGCGTTGCCGGTGACGGCGAGGGAGCCCAGCGACATCCCGTGGAAGGCGTTGGTGAAGGACACGATGGCCTCGCGCCCCTTGACCTTACGGGCCAGCTTGAGCGCCGACTCCACGGCGTTGGTCCCCGTCGGGCCGGGGAACATGACCTTGTACGGCAGGTCACGCGGGCGCAGCACCAGGTCCTGGAAGGTCTGCAGGAAGGTGCGCTTGGCGGTGGTCGACATGTCGAGCCCGTGCGTGACGCCGTCGCGCTCCAGATAGTCGATCAACGCCCGTTTCAGCACGGGGTTGTTGTGGCCGTAGTTCAGTGAACCGGCGCCGGCGAAGAAGTCGAGGTACGCGTGGCCGTCCTCGTCGTACATGCGGCTGCCCTGCGCGCGGTCGAAGACGGTGGGCCAGCTGCGGCAGTAGCTGCGCACCTCGGACTCGACGGTCTCGAAGACGCTGAGGTCGGGCTGGGTGATGGTCACGACGAATCGCTCCTCGGGGTGCGTGGGGGGTCAGGCGGAGGAAGTGGCGGAAGCGGGGGAGAGGGGCCCGATCCGGTAGAGCACTTCGGGGTCGTGCGGCCCGTCGGGGAACAGGCTCGCGTCGAACAGCACCTCGCGCTCCAGACGGGCGCCACGGCGTTCGGCGAACGCCGTGAACAGCCGCTCGGAGGCGGTGTTGCCCGGCGTGATGGTGGTCTCGACGGTGGTCAGCCCGCGCTCGGCGGCGAGCCGCGCGGTCAGTCCGTCGAGCAGGGCGGCGGCGAGGCCGCGGCCGCGGTACGCCGAGTCCACCGCCACCTGCCAGACGAGAAGGGTGCCGGGTCGGTCCGGGCGGACGTACCCGGTGACGAAGCCGATCGGCTCCCCTTGCTCGTTCCGTGCCACCGCCGACGTGGCGGCGAAGTCGCGGCACCACAGCAGATAGCTGTACGACGAGTTCAGGTCGAGGACCTCGGAGTCGCGGGCGATCCGCCACAGTGCGGCTCCGTCCGCGACCGTCGGCCGGTCGATTTGCAGGTCTGCTTGTGCGGCAGTCATGCGAATTGAATTTACCGAGGGAAATTGAAAATTGCATCGCCGGATGGGGTTACGTACAGGCGCTCGGTGTGTTATCACGCGGGCGCGCGCCGACGCGCAAGAAGTGACCATTATGTACGATTACGCCCAGCAAATAACGGGCAAATGGATCACGATGTGTAACGCGTCACAAGCATGTAACCCCCACGAGATCCCCCCGAATTCAGCCGCTTCGCGTTCGCAGAATCTTCGCGTTTAGGATGTGGGAAAGCGGGCAGGAGAATACGGGAAGCTAAGCTCCGATAAACTCTGGAATTACCCCGTGAATTATGCACCGGTAACCCTGCCGATGCGTTTACGCAAGAACTCCGCTCACGGTGTGCGCCCTTCAGGGGCGCGGGGAACTGCGCGACAAGCCACGACGGTGCCACAGTCGGGAGCGGACCGTCGTGTCGCTGTCCGGGAGCACTCAGTGCCAGGCCTCGTCCGCGGCGCGCAACGCACCCTCCACGTCCACCGCGAGCCCCTTCTCGCCGAGCGCCGCGCCCAGCGCCGCCAGGCAGGCCCGCACGGCCCCGCGCGTCGCGTCCACTCCGTAGTGGTTGACCCGGATCATCTCGCCGGCCAGCGCACCCCCACCCGCGGCCAGCGGCAGCGCGGGGTCGGAGGACAGGGCCCGGGCGACGAGCTCCGACGCCACCACGCCGGACGGCGAACGCAGTGTCGTGGCGACCGGCGCGGCCTCGTGGTCGGCGTGCACATACGGCTCCAGGCCCCCGCCCAGGGCCCGCGCCCCCGCCCGGGTCGCCGCGGCGGCGACCCGGTGCCGGCCCATCACCGTCTCGAGACCGTCTGCCTCGATCCGCTCGACGCACGCCTCCAGCGCCAGCATCTCCAGCTGCGCCGGAGCGTGCAGCAGGACCTTGCGGCCGCCGTCGATCCAGCGCTCCTTCCAGTCGAGGAGGGACAGGTACGACCGGCGCGGCGCCCTCGGGTTCGCCGCCATCCGCGCCCACGCCCGCTCGCTCACCGACACCGCCGACACACCCGCGGGCCCGCCCATCGCCTTCTGCGCCCCGATCACGCACAGGTCCACACCCCACGCGTCCGGCAGCACCGGCTCGGCCCCCACGGAGGCGACCGCGTCCAGGTAGAACAGCGCCCCGTGCCGCCGTACGACCTCTCCGATCTCCGCGACCGGGTTGGTGTTGCCGGTCGCCGCCTCCGCGTGCACCAGCGACACGAAGTCGATCGCCGGGTGCTCCTCGAGCGCCGCGGAGATCTGCTCGGCCGTCACCGCCGTGTGGAACGGCACCGCGAGGTCGATCACCGTCGCACCGCAGTCCCGCAGCCAGTTGCCGAAGGTCTGCCCGTACGGCCCGGTGATGACGTTCAGCGCGGTCGTGCCCGGACCCGCGGTCCCCCGGATCGCCCCCTCCAGGGGCAGCAGCGCCTCGCCCTGCATGATCACGACGTCCTGCTCGGTGCGCAGCAGCCGCGCCACGCGGTCCTCGATCGAGGCGAACTGCGCCGCGCCGAGCGGAGCCAGGTCCAGGAAGGGGTGCGTCACGACGGTGCTCTCTTCGTTCTCCGGGGTAGACGTGAACGAGCGTAACCGTTCCCGATCAACGTCCGACGACCGGCGACTTCTTAGGCTGAACGGCCTCGCAACCATCGGAAAGGTTTGAGAGACTCAAACCTTTCCTTATAATCGGAACCCACAGTTCCCCCACAGGAGGCCTTCCGTGAACACCCTCTCCGGGCGCCGGACCCGCGTCCTAGCCGCCACCACCGCGACGGCCGGACTCCTGCTCGTCGCTGCCTGTACCTCCAGCGACGACGGCGGCAGCGGTTCGAAGACCGCCGCGGGCGGGGTCGAACTGGTCAAGGGCGGTCAGCTCACCACCTGCACCCACCTGCCGTATCCGCCGTTCCAGTCGGAGATCGACGGCAAGGTCCAGGGCTTCGACGTCTCGCTCATCGACCTGGTCGCCAAGGACCTGGGCGTGAAGCAGGAGATCCTCGACACCCCCTTCGAGAACTTCAAGACCGGCGCGTTCCTCAACTCCGGCGAGTGCGACCTGGCCGCGGCCGGCATGACCATCACCGATGAGCGCAAGAAGAACGTCGACTTCTCGGACCCCTACTTCGACGCCACCCAGGCCCTCCTGGTCGCCAAGGACAGCGGGATCTCCTCGCTCGCCGACGCCAAGGCGAAGAAGGTCAAGCTCGGTGCCCAGGCGCAGACCACCGGTGAGGACTACGTCAAGGCCCAGGGCTTCGACCCGGTCTCCTTCGAGTCCTCCGACGCCGTGCTCAACGGTCTGCGCTCCGGCCAGGTCAAGGCCGTCGTCATCGACTACCCGGTCGTCCAGGGCTGGCTCAAGGACAAGGCCAACGCGGACGCCTTCCAGGTCGCCGACAACATCAACACCGGTGAGCAGTACGGCTTCACGGTGAAGAAGGGCAACACCAAGCTGCGGACCGCCATCAACAAGGCGCTCTCGGACGCCAAGGCCGACGGCACCTACAAGAAGCTCTACGAGAAGTGGATCGGCCCGTACGAGGCGTCGGTCGCCTCTCCCGCCGCCTCATGACCGCGGCGGACGCGCGACTCCAGCCTCGCAAGAAGGGCCTGACCAGGCGTCAGAAGCGCAGCCTGTCCCGCGGCGTCCAGTACGCCGTCTTCCTCGCCGTCGTGATCGCCTTCGCGGTCTCGGCGGACTGGGGGCGGCTGAAGAACCAGTTCGCGCAGGCGGACATCGCCGGCCAGATGTTCCCCGACGTCATCACGCTGGCGCTGAAGAACACCGTGCTCTACACGCTGTCCGGCTTCGTCGTCGGACTCGTCCTCGGCATGGTCATAGCGCTCATGCGGCTGTCCTCGGTGGGCCCGTACCGCTGGTTCGCCGGTGTCTACATCGAGATCTTCCGCGGCCTGCCCGCGCTGCTGATCTTCATCTTCATCGGCGTGGCCGTACCGCTCGCGTTCCCCGGCACGGAGATCATCGGCGGCACCTACGGCAAGGTCGCCCTCGCGCTCGGCCTGGTGGCGGCGGCCTACATGGCGGAGACGATCCGCGCGGGCATCCAGGCGGTGCCCAAGGGGCAGATGGAGGCGGCCCGTTCACTGGGCTTCTCACCGGCCCGCGCGATGATCTCCATCGTGATCCCGCAGGCGTTCCGGATCATCCTCCCGCCGCTGACCAACGAACTCGTCCTGCTCTTCAAGGACTCCTCCCTGGTGCTGTTCCTCGGCGTCACCCTGGAGGAGCGCGAACTGTCCAAGTACGGCCGCGACCTGGCCAGCACGACCGCCAACTCGACGCCGATCCTCGTCGCGGGCCTGTGCTACCTGCTGGTGACGATCCCGCTCGGGTTCGTGGTCCGCCGTATGGAGGCCAAGGCCCAGGAGGCCGTGAAATGACCGTTGAGGCGAGCCGGCCGGAGATCGAAGTACGCGGCCTGCACAAGTCGTTCGGCACCAACGAGGTCCTCAAGGGCATCGACCTGGAGATCGGCCAGGGCGAGGTCGTCTGCGTGATCGGCCCCTCGGGCTCGGGCAAGTCGACCCTGCTGCGGTGCGTGAACCTCCTGGAGGAGCCGACCAAGGGCCAGGTCTTCGTCGGCGGCACCGAACTCACCGACCCCGACGTCGACATCGACGCCGTACGCCGCCGTATCGGCATGGTCTTCCAGCAGTTCAACCTGTTCCCGCACCTCACGGTGACCGAGAACCTCACGCTGCCGCAGCGCAGGGTCCTCAGGCGGGACAAGGCGCAGGCCGCGCGGGTGGCCGCCGAGAACCTGGAGCGGGTGGGCCTCGCCGAGAAGGCGGACGCCTATCCCGCCTCCCTGTCCGGCGGACAGCAGCAGCGCGTCGCGATCGCGCGGTCCCTGTCCATGGGCCCCGAGGTGATGCTCTTCGACGAGCCGACCTCGGCCCTCGACCCGGAGCTGGTGGGAGACGTGCTCGCGGTCATGCGGATGCTCGCCCAGGAGGGCATGACGATGATGGTCGTCACCCACGAGATGACCTTCGCCCGCGAGGTCGCCGACCGGGTCGTCTTCATGGACGACGGAGTGATCGTCGAGGACGGCACCCCGGCCCAGGTCATCGCCAACCCCAGCCATGACCGCACCCGCCACTTCCTCTCCCGCCTCCTCGACCCGGCGATGGCCGACGTGGAGGAGAACGGCAGCGGGAAGGGCACCGGAGGGGACACCGGACAGGGCACCTGAAAGGGACGTACGTTCCCACCGGAGGGGCTCGGCCCTGTGGATGGTGCCGGGGCCGAGCAGCGGGGACCGTGGTAGGACACCGCGGCGCCGGGTGCGGGTAGCCGCGGGGCCCGTGCCTGGCCGCCCTCGATGCACGGCACGCGACGCCGGGTCTGCTGGACACCTGGGGCACAGTCCGCTTCGAGGTCACCGCCGGCACCGACCGCCCCACCCGCGGCGTGGACGTCTTGGCGAGCCCCTGGAGCGGGGTATCGCGTCACTGGCCGCACAAGCGCCCCCGGCGTCGAGGCGGCGGTCCTCCTCGACGTCCACCAGTCCGCCTTCGAGGGCCCACCACTCTGGGAGACGTGACCCCCGGCTGGCTAGGGTGCGGTGCATGAGCGATCGCGCGGTGCTGCACGTGAAGGGCCGGATCCTGGTCGGCCCGGAGGACGTACGGGACGAGCTGTGGGTGGTCGACGGGCGGATCTCCTACGACCGTCCCGTCGCCGCCCGTGACATCCGTACGGTGTCGGGCTGGGCGCTGCCCGGTCTGGTGGACGCGCACTGCCACGTGGGCCTGGGCGCGCACGGCCCGGTCGACCAGGACGTGGCCGAGAAGCAGGCGCTGGCCGACCGGGAGGCCGGCACCCTCCTGATCCGCGACGCCGGATCGCCCTCCGACACCCGCTGGGTGGACGACCGCGAGGACCTCCCGAAGATCATCAGGGCCGGCCGGCACATCGCCCGCACCCGCCGCTACATCAGGAACTACGCCTGGGAGATCGAGCCCGAGGAGCTCGTCGCGTACGTCGCCCAGGAGGCCCGCCGGGGTGACGGCTGGGTCAAGCTGGTCGGTGACTGGATCGACCGCGAGGCGGGCGACCTGGCCCCGAGCTGGCCGCGGGAGGCGGTCGAGGCGGCCATCGCGGAGGCCCACCGCCTCGGCGCCCGCGTCACCGCGCACTGCTTCGCCGAGAACTCCCTGCAGGACCTGGTCGAGGCGGGCATCGACTGCGTCGAACACGCCACCGGCCTCACGGACGACCTGATCCCCCTCTTCGCCGAGCGGGGCGTCGCGATCGTCCCCACCCTGGTCAACATCGCGACCTTCCCGAAGCTGGCGGACGGCGGCGAGTCCAAGTTCCCCCGCTGGTCGGCCCACATGCGCCGGCTCCACGAACGCCGCTACGACACCGTCCGGGGCGCCTACGACGCCGGCATCCCGGTCTACGTCGGCACGGACGCGGGCGGCACCCTCCCGCACGGCCTGGTGGCGGCGGAGGTCGAGGAACTGGTGACGGCCGGAATCCCCCCGCTGGACGCGCTGTCGGCGACCACATGGGGTGCCCGGAACTGGCTGGGGCGGCCCGGGTTGGAGGAGGGAGCGCCCGCGGACCTGGTGGTGTACGAACAGGACCCCCGCACGGACGTACGCGCACTGGCCGCCCCGCTCCAGGTCGTGCTCAACGGCCGGGTGGTGGAGTAGGCACTGCGCGCGGGCGGGTTCGAAAGCGTGCACGGATGCGCCCCGTGATCGTGTGAACTCCCGGCGGATCGCTGTCGCTGGGGGTCCCACCCGTCGGCGAGTGGCTGCACCGCGTGGTGCTCGCGAGCGGCGTCCTGCTCGCCGCGCGCTTCCTGGTGGGCGCGACCCTCCCCTGGGCCTGCTGGACCTCTCGGACAGGTCCTCAGCCGGGCCGTCAGGCGCTCCAGGCGCTCCACGCCATCGGCGAGGACTTCTTCATCCCGTTCGTCGCCGGTATGGGCCTGATGCTCCTGGCCGCCGGCCTGGCCACCGTCCGCGCCAACACTCGCCGCTGCCCCGCTGGCTGAGCTGTGCCGCGCTCGTCCTCGGCGTCCTGGTCTTCATCCCCTGGGTCGGCTTCTTCGCCTTCATGCTCGCGGGCGTGCGGGTGATCATCGCGAGCGTCCTCCTGGCCCGCCGCCTCCGCACCGGCCTGAAGCCATGAGAGCGTTTTCACTCCCGGGCGCCCCCTGTCGCAATGCTTTGACCTGCCCCAACTTCCCATCTTTGTCAGAACTGTTGACCCACGAATGAAAGCGCTTTAACTTCCTCTTCGATCTGACCCACCAGGAAGAGGGAGAGCCTTGGCAGTCGTCCGACGAAAACGCTTCCAGAGCAGAACCCTTTTCCTGCTGATGCTGCCCGGCCTCGCCTACTTCCTGCTCTTCCACTACGGCGCGCTGGTCGGCAACGTCATCGCGTTCAAGGAGTACGTCCCCTTCGACGGCCTGTGGGGCAGCCCCTGGACCGGACTCGGCAACTTCCGGCGGATGTTCGAGGACACCGCGTTCTGGGACGCGGTGGTCAACACCGTGTGGATCGCCGTCCTCCAGCTCGTGTTCTACTTCCCGGTCCCGCTCGGCCTCGCCCTGCTGCTGCACAGCCTCACCTGGAGCAGCGTCCGGCGGTTCGTCCAGTCGGTCGCCTATCTCCCGCACTTCATCTCGTGGGTGATCGTCGTCGCCCTCTTCCAGCAGCTGCTCGGCGACACCGGACTGCTCAACTCCGGCCTGGACGGCATGGGGTTGCACAGCGTCGACATCATCGGCAACCCCGACGCCTTCAAGCCGCTCGTCGTCGCCCAGGTCATCTGGAAGGACGCCGGCTGGGGCACGATCATCTTCCTCGCCGCCCTCGCCCAGGTCGACGAGCAGCAGTACGAGGCCGCCGCGATCGACGGGGCGGGCCCCTGGCGGCGCTTCTGGCACGTCACCCTGCCCGCCATCCGGCCGGTGATCGTGCTGCTGCTGATCATGCGGCTCGGTGACATCCTCTCCGTCGGCTTCGAGCAGATGCTGCTCCAGCGCGACGCGGTCGGCCCCGAGGCCTCCGAGATCATCGACACCTTCGTCTACTACCAGGGCATCGTCGGCGGCGACTACGGATTCGCCGCCGCCGCGGGCCTGTTCAAGGGCGTCGTCGGCGCCCTCCTCGTCTACGCCGCCAACAAGGTCGCCCACCGCCTCGGCGAACAGGGGGTCTACAAGTGAGTGACCGGACCCGTCCGGGATGGATGGAGAAACCGAGGCCGGTGACCCAGGCCGGCAAGGCGCTCGCCCTCGCCGTGGTCGTCCTGCTGGTCTGCGTGCCGTTCCTCGTCATCGTGTCGACCTCGCTCGCCTCCACCGAGGAGGTCGTGGCCAACGGCGGCTGGGTCCTGTGGCCGACGAACCCGTCGTTGAAGGCCTACCGCGACATCCTCGACGGCGGCATCGTCACCCACGCCCTCGGGGTCAGCATCGGTGTCACGGTGGTGGGAACCCTGCTGAGCCTCCTGTGCACGGTCACCCTCGCCTACGCCCTCGCCCGCCCCGGCGTCTTCGGCGGCCGCCCGGTGCTCCTCCTGGTCCTGTTCACGTTCCTCTTCCCGCCCGGCATGATCCCGAGCTTCCTGCTGGTCAAGGAGCTGGGCCTGCTGGACAGTTACGCCTCGCTGGTGCTGCCCGTACTGGTGAATGTCTTCAACCTGGTCGTCCTGCGCGGGTTCTTCCAGGGCATCCCCGACGAGCTGTACGAGGCCGCGCGCCTCGACGGCGCGGGGGACTGGCGGGTGCTCGTCTCCGTCGTACTGCCGCTGTCCAAGGCCGCGTTGGCCGTCGTGGGCCTCTTCTACGCGGTGGCCTACTGGAACTCCTGGTTCTACGCCTCGCTCTACCTGGAGAGCGACCACTGGCCCCTCCAACAGGTGCTGCGCACCTACGTGGTGGCCGGTTCCGGGCTCACCGACGCCACCACCGGCGAGGGCACCGTCACCGCCCCGCAGACCGTGCAGATGGCGGTCCTCGTGATCGCCACCGTGCCGATCCTGCTGGTCTACCCCTTCCTGCAGAAGTACTTCACCAAGGGCGTGCTCACCGGCGCCATCAAGAGCTGACCCGAGCTCACACAAGCCGACACGAGGTGATTCACCCATGCCCAGCCTGTCCCGACGCACCCTGCTGCTGTCCGCGGGAGCCCTCTCCCTCCCCGGTGCGCTGACCGCCTGCTCCACCGGCTCCGGCGACAGCGACGTCTCCAACGCGGGCAAGAAGCTGGCCCCCTGGCCCGCGTACAAGGCGGCGAGCGGGCCCAAGCCGGACCTCGCCCCCACCGAGGCGGGCGTCCAGGCCGGATACACCGCCTACCCCGCCGACCTCGTCACATCCGTCTCCCGCACCCCCGGCGACGGCTCCACCGTCAAGGTCATGTCGGTGTCCTTCGGCACTCCTCCCAAGCCGTCCTCGGCGAACCGGTTCTGGGCCGCCGTCGAGAAGGCGCTGGGCGTGAAGATCGAGTACACGATCGTCTCCCAGGCCGACTACCAGAAGAAGATGGCCACCGTCATGGCGGGCGACCCCGACACCCTGCCCGACATCATCAACCTGTTCTCGGGGTTCGTCCTGCCCCGCGAGGCCGAGTTCGTGCAGCGCCGGGCCGAGGACCTCACCCCGTACCTCTCCGGCGAGGCGGTCGCCGACTACCCGAACCTGGCCGGCATCCCCACCCACGCCTGGCAGGACATGGGCCGCGTCGGCGGCCGTATCTACGGCATCCCGCTGGAACGCCCGCTGCCCGGCTCCACCCTCTGGCTCAACCAGGGCCTGTTCACCGACGCCGGCATGAAGGAGGGCTGGACCTCCGAGGACTTCGCGGCCGTCGCACAGCGGGCCACCAGCGGCCGCACCTACGCGCTCGGGGCCGCGAACGGCTCCCTGTTCGGCAACGCCGTGCACGCCGCCGCCCACAACGCGCCCAACGAGTGGGCTGTCACCAAGGACGGCACCTTCCGGCACTGCGCCGCCGACGAACGCTACAAGGCGGCCATCGCCTACCAGGCCCGGCTCCGCAAGAACGGCTCCTACTACCCGGACTCCACATCCGTCTCGCAGATCGACCTGACCACCCTCTACTACAACGGCACCGTCGGCTCCATGCAGGACGGCTTCGGTGCCTACCTGCCCAAGTACCGGGATTCCCAGGGCAAGTTGACCCCGGCCGCAGCCCTGCCGTACAGCGTGGACGGCGAGGCCGGCGGGATCGTCGCCGCCCGCCGCTCCTTCGGCTACACCGTCCTGAAGAAGGCCAAGAAGGAGCGCGTCGAACTCCTCCTGCGCATCCTCGACTACCTGGCCGCCCCCTTCGGCAGCAAGGAGTGGGAGCTCGTCCACTACGGCGTCGAGGGCACCCACTTCACCCGCGGCAAGGACGGCTCACCCGAGCCCACCGAGCTCGGCGAGGTCGAGAACAACACCAACCTGCCGCTGAAGTACCTCGCCGAGGGCCCCCAGGTGCTGTTCGTGCCGGGCATGCCGGACGCCGTACGGGCCCTGCACTCCTGGCAGCAGAAGGTCGTGCCGCACGCCATCCGCAACGCCTCCAACGGCCTCCAGTCCCGGACCAAGAACGCCCAGGGCACCACACTCAAGGCCATGCTCGACGATGCCGTCACCGGCATCGTCGCCGGACGGCTGCCGCTGTCCGAGTGGGACGCGGTGGTCAAGAAGTGGCGGGCCCAGGGCGGCGACAGAATGGCCGGGGAGTTCGCGAAGGACTACGCGGCCAACACATGAGGCGCCGCCGGTGGAACAGGAGACGCGGGGGATGGAGAACGACATGACGGACTCGGGGTCCAGGAGGCGGGTCACGATCCGTGAGGTCGCCGAGCGGGCGGGGGTGTCGATGGCGACGGCCTCGCGCGCGCTCAGCGGCAACCACCCGGTACCGGCCGCGACCCGGGCCCGTGTCCTGCGTGCCGCACGCGATCTCGACTACGTCGCCAACGCGCACGCCCGGGCGCTGGTCGGCGGCGGCCGCAAGATGGCCGCCGTCGTCGTCCGGCAGGTCACCAGCCCGTTCTACGCCCAGGTCGCCGAGGGCGTGGAGGCCGAGGCCGCCGACCGCGGGTGGCTGTGCGTGGTCGGGGCGACCGGCGGGGATCCGCAGCGGGAGATGGAGTTCGTGCAGCTGATGCGGGAGGAGGGGGCCCGGCTGGTGATCCTCGTCGGCGGGGTCGTCGAGGACGAGGCGTACCGCTCCCGCGTGGCCCACTACGCGCAGGCCCTCGCCTCCTCCGGGGCCCGGCTGGTGCTGTGCGGCCGCCCCGCTCCCGATCCTGACATCCCGGCGCTGGTCGTCGAGTTCGACA
The DNA here is from genome assembly GCF_040606035.1 of Streptomyces sp. NPDC005483. Taxonomy (NCBI): domain Bacteria; kingdom Bacillati; phylum Actinomycetota; class Actinomycetes; order Kitasatosporales; family Streptomycetaceae; genus Streptomyces; species Streptomyces sp. NPDC005483. Next base: position 32,610 of record NZ_JBEXEA010000027.1, on the reverse strand, counting down.
ACGAGGCGGGGGCCCGGGCGATCACCGGGCACCTGCTCTCCGCGGGGCACCGGCGGATCGTCTTCCTCGGCGGGCTGCTCGGGAACACCGCCCTCGACGCGCGAGTCGCCGGGTACCGGGCCGCGCTCGCCGAGCACGGGCTGCCGCCGGCGGCCGCACGGGTCGTCGACTGCGGGCTCGGACGGGCGGCGGGGCTGCGCGCCATGGCCGAACTGCTCAAGGAGGCCAGGGAGTTCACGGCCGTGGTCGCCGGGGACGACATGGTCGCCGCGGGGGCGCTGCGTGCCATCGCCGACGCCGGGCTCGGTGTGCCGGCGGACATCTCCGTCGTCGGCTACAACGACATCCCGCTCGCCGAGGACTTCAACCCCCCGCTGACGACGGTGCGGACTCCCGCGGAGGAGCTGGGACGGGCCGCCGTGCGGATCGCTCTGCGCGACCCGGACAGTGCGGCGGGGTCCCACCATCTTCTCGGTACGCACATCGTCGTGCGCCGAAGCGTCGCTCCGCCCGGAAGGGGGTCCGGCGACCGCGGGTGATTCGTGGCTGGTCGCGCCCCGCGGCGGAGCCGCATATCGATACAGCCCCGCGCTCCTGAATCGCCGCGCCACTGAAGGAGCGCCACCCTCACCCTCGATCCGTGGAGGACCGGAAACCGTATGACCGCGCCGCCCGTGTCACCGTCCGACGAGCCGACGCATCTGCTCCCGCCCCTCGACCGGCTCTCATCCCCCGTCACCGGCTGGACCCGCGCCCACTGGGAAGCTCTCGCCGACCGGCTGCTCGACGGGATCCTGCCCTACGCCACCCCCGGCTTCGCCCAGTACCGGCTGCCGGGACCGCCCAGTCACTCCGGGGTCTGGTCCGACGGCCTTGAGGGGTTCGCGCGGTCCTTCCTGCTGGCCGCCTTCCGGATCGCGGGGGCGGCGGGCCGCGTCAGCCCCACACTCATCGAGCGGTACGCCGCCGGACTCGCCGCCGGCACCGATCCGCGGCACCCCGAGCACTGGCCGCCGATCGCCGACCGCGCCCAGCCCATGGTGGAGGCGGCTTCCATCGCCCTCGCGCTGCACGAGACCCGGCCCTGGCTGTGGGACCGGCTGGACGACGGCGTGCGGGGACGGGTGGCCGAGTGGCTCGGCCACTTCGTCGGGGCGACCGCCAACGACTCCAACTGGCGGCTGTTCCAGGTGATCACGGAGGAGTTCCTGGCGTCCGTCGGGGCTCCGCACAGCCGGGCGGAGATCGACGCGGGCCTCGCCCGGCTGGACGACTGGTACCGGGGCGACGGCTGGTACACCGACGGCGACGGGAAGAAGTTCGACTACTACAACGCCTGGGCGCTGCACCTGTACCCGGTGCTGTGGGCCCGGATCGCGGGACCGCGCGCCGCCCCGCGGACCGTGGCCCGCCACCGCGACCGGCTGCGCGAGTTCCTCGGCGTCCACCCGTACTTCTTCGGCTCCGACGGCGCCCCCGTCCACCAGGGCCGCTCCCTCACCTACCGGTTCGCGGCCGCCGCCCCGCTCTGGGCGGGCGCCCTCGCCGACGCCACCCCGCTGCCGCCCGGCGTCACCCGCCGCCTGGCCTCCGGCACCCTGAAGCACTTCACCGAGCGGGGCGTCCCCGACGAACGCGGCCTGCTCTCGCTCGGCTGGTACCGGCCGTTCCCCGGAGTGCTCCAGCGCTACTCGGGCCCCGCCTCCCCGTACTGGGCGAGCAAGGCGTTCCTAGGGCTGCTGCTGCCCGCGGACCACCCCGTGTGGACGGCTCCCGAGGAACCCGGCCCCGTCGACACCACCGACACCGTCCTCGCCCTTCCCGCCCCCGGCTGGCTGATCCACTCGACCGCCTCCGACGGCATCGTCCGCCTGGTCAACCACGGCACCGACCGCCTCCCGCCCCCACCCGCGACCGACGCCGACAGCCCCCACTACTCCAAGCTCGCCTACTCCACCGCCACCGCCCCCGAGACCCCCCTCGGCCCCGACAACCACCTCGCCCTGCTCGCCCCCGACGGCACGCCGTCCCCCCGCGGCCGTATCCACCCGCTGCACTGCGAAGGCAACAGGGCCGCCTCCTGGCACCGCGCGCTCGGCCACCGCGTCGAGACCGTGAGCGTGGTCCACGGCCCCTGGGAGATCCGCGTGCACCGCATCGACGAGGCGCACAACGGCCGGGTGAGAGAAGGAGGTTGGGCCCTGGCCGACGACACCGGGCCGCCCGTCGCCGTGTCCGGGCCCGGCTGGGCGCGGGTCCGCCGGGCGGCGGACGGACTGACGAGCACGATCGTCGGCCTGTACGGCTGGGGCGAGGGCGCCGGAACCGTCGTGGCGGCCGAGGACACCAACGCGTACGGGCGGCACTCGGCCACCCCCGTCCTCGAAGGCGCCGGGCCGCTCCTGGTCACCCTCGTGACGCTCGGCACCGGCCCGCACACCGGGGCGCGTGCGCTGGTCGATGCGGAGGGGGTGGTGGAGGTGCGGTTCCCGGACGGTGTCAGGGAACGGGTGGGCCCGCAGGAACGGGAGTGAGGATCAGACGTCCTCCTCGGGGCCGATATGGCGAAGGACCGACTCGAGATCGCCGGCGGTGACGAGCCCGTCGATGACCTTCACCATGGACGGCAGACCTGCGTCACGCACGATGAGGCCGTCCCAGCACCACCAGTAGTCGCCCTCCAGGGCGCCCGACCGCTGGTGATGGTCCATGAGCCGGTGCACCTCGTCGAGCGTGAACATGGTGCCGCACCAGCGATCGCCGTCGTCACGGGTGACCCACATGTCCACGTTGCAGACCTCGTCCAGGTCCTCGCCCTCACTGGGGACGAAGCAGATCTCGTACCCGTCACGCCTGACCCGGTAAAAGGGACCGTCCCACATGCGAGCTCACCCCTTCGACAACGTCACCGCCTGATCCAGCACCTGGAGGAACCGGTTCACCGTAGCCCGGTCCCGCACCGCGATCCGCAGCCACTCCTCACCGAGCCCCGGGAACGTGTCCCCGCGCCGCACCGCGAAACCCAGGTCGCGCAGATGCCGTCGTACGACGGTGGCCTTCGGCAGGCGTACGAGGACGAAAGGGCCCTCGGCCGGTTCGACCACCCGGAGGCCGTCCGGAGCGAACTCCCGTAGCCCGGCGACGAGATGGGCCCGGTCGGTGGAGACGCGGTGGGCCGCGTGGGCGGCCTCCGCGAGGGCCCGCGGCTCCATGCACGCCACGGCCGCGGCGAGGGCCGGGCTGGAGACCGGCCACAGGGGCTGGGCGCGCTCCAGGGCGGCGATCGTCTCCGGGGCGGCGAGGACGTAACCGATCCGGAGCCCCGCCAGGCCCCACGTCTTCGTCAGGCTGCGCAGAACGACGAGTCCGGGCACGTCCGTGCGCCCGGCCAGGGCCTCGCGCTCGCCCGGCACCGCGTCCAGGAACGCCTCGTCCACCACCAACGTGCGCCCGGGGCGCGCCAGTTCGGCGACCGTGGCGGCCGGGTGCAGGACCGAGGTGGGGTTGGTCGGGTTGCCCACGACCACCAGGTCGGCCTCCTCGGGGACCGCCGCCGGATCGAGCCGGAAGCCGTCCTCCTCCCGCAGCAGCACCCGGTGGACCTCGTGCCCGGCATCCCGCAGCGCCGCCTCCGGCTCAGTGAACTGCGGGTGCACCACCACCGCGTGACGAACCGTCAGAGCTCGCGCGAGCAGGACGAACGCCTCGGCGGCCCCCGCCGTCAGCAGCACCCGTTCCACGGGCACCTCGTGCCGGGCCGCCACCGTCGCCCGCGCCCGCCGCCCGTCGGGGTAGGCGGCGAGCCCCGTCAGCGAGTCGGCGATCCGCTCCCGCAGCCAGGCCGGGGGAGTGTCCGCGCGGACGTTGACGGCGAGATCCGTGAGCCGCGCGCCGTCGTCCCGCACCTCGGCGTCACCGTGGTGGCGCAGATCGTGCCCCCCGGCGCTGTCGGTCCTGTCAGTGCGCATGGGTGTGGGTGCCGTGGTGGTGGCCGTCGTGGTGGTGGTGGCCGTCGTCGTCCGGGTGGAAGTGCGGCTGCTGCGGCAGGCCCACCTTGTCCTCGAAGCCCGGCAGCGCGATGCGGTACACGCACGAGTCGCAGTTCATCCGCAGATCGCCCCTGACGGCCTCCTCGTACCGCTCCATCACCAGGTCCAGCAGCTCCGGCTCCGGACCGATGACCTCCGCCGAGCGCACCTCGACCTCCGGATGCGCGGCCGCCCAGCCCTCGGTCTGCTGCTTCACCCGGTCCGGCAGGATGCCGGTGAACAGGAAGTAGGGCAGCACGACGATCCTGCGCGCCCCCAGCGCCACACACCGGTCGAGACCGCTCGGCACGTCGGGCGCCGCCAGCGACACGAACGCCGTCTCCACGCCCGCGTAACCGCGCCCCTCCCACAGCAGCCGCGCCGCCTTGTACACCTCGGCGTTGGCGTCGGGGTCCGTGGAGCCGCGACCGACGAGCAGCACGGTCACGTCCGCCCGGTCCGTCGGGGTGCGGCCGCCGGTGGCGCCCAGCGCCTGGTCCAGGCGCCGCTCCAGGACGTTCAGCAGCGCCGGGTGCGGGCCCAGCGGGCGTCCGTAGGTGTACGAGATCCCGGGGTGGCGCTCCTTCTCGCGGGACAGCGCCGCCGGGATGTCGCCCTTGGCGTGTCCGGCGGACACCAGCATCAGCGGCACGGCGGCGAATCGGCGGACACCGCGCTCCACCAGTTCGGTCACCGCGTCGCCCAGCGGCGGCGGGGACAGCTCGATGAAGCCGCCCGCGACGGGCAGTTCGGGATGGCGGGCCCCCAGCTCCCGGACGAAGTCGCGGAACGCCTCGGCTCCGGCATCGTCCCGGGTGCCATGACCGGCGATGAGCAGGGCGGGCGGCGGGGTGGTCACGATGTCTCCTCGGTCTTCTGGACAAGGGGGTGGTACAGCAGGGCGTTGAGCGCGGCGGAGGCCACTGCCGAACCGCCCTTCTCGGACACGTTGCTCACGGCGGGCAGCCCGCTCTCGCGCAACGCGGCCTTGGACTCGACCGCGCCGACGAAGCCGACGGGCAGCCCGATGACGAGCGCCGGGGCCGCGTCCAGGGTCAGCAACTCCTCCAGCGCGGTGGGCGCGTTGCCGATCACCCAGATCGCCCCCGGGCCGACCTGCTCGTGGGCGAGCCGGATCGCGTGGGCCGAACGGGTCAGCCCCGGCCCGGACTTCGCGTCCCTCAACCGGCAGACGGTCTCCCGCCGGGTGATGCCGGCCGCGACCATCTCCACGTCCGTCACGACGGGCGCACCGGAGTGCAGCGCGGCGTGCGCCTTCTCCAACTCGCCCTCGTCCATGACGAGATCGGTGGCGTACTCCAGGTCGGCGGCGGAGTGGATGACCCGCTCCACGACCGCCCGGGTCAGCGGCGGGAAGTGCGAGGTGTCCAGGCGGGCGCGCAGCCGCCGGTAGGACTCCACCTCGATCGGGTGGACGACACGGTTCACTTCGAGCCCTCCTCCGACGTCTGCCAGCGGTAGCCGCGCGGCGTCACCATGCGCCCCGCGATGTCACGGGTGGCCGTGTTGCCGACGGTCACGACCGTCATCATGTCGACCGTCGCCGGGTCGAGAGCGGCCAGGGTCGTCAACCGACCGGACTCGTCCGGCCGCGAGGCGTTGCGCACGACACCGACCGGTGTGGCCGGCTCCCGGTGCTCGGCGAGGATCGCGAGCGCCTTGGGAAGCTGCCAGTCCCGGCCCCGGGAACGGGGGTTGTAGAAGGTGACCACGATGTCCGCCTCGGCCGCCGCGCGCACCCGCCGCTCGATGACCTCCCACGGGGTGTGCAGGTCGGACAGGCTGATGGACACGTGGTCGTGGCCCAGCGGGGCCCCCAGGATCGCGGCCGCCGCGAGCGCCGCCGTCACGCCCGGGACGCCGACCACGTCGATGTCGTCGGAGGCCTCGGCGAGCGCGGGCGAGGCCATGGCGTACACGCCGGCGTCCCCGCTGCCGATCAGCGCGACCGCCTGGCCCTTGCGGGCCTCTTCGACGGCCATGCGCGCCCGCTCCTCCTCCGCCCCCAGGCCCGACTCCAGGACCCGGGTCCCGGGCCGCAGCAGATCACGGATCTGGTCGACGTACTGGTCGAGCCCCACGAGCACGGAAGCGCGCCGCAACTCCGCCTTCGCGCGGGGCGTGAGCAGGTCCCGGGCGCCGGGACCGAGCCCGACGACCGCGAGCCGGCCACGCGCGGGACGCCGTACGACCGCGCAGGTGGCCATCGCCGGCAGAGCCGCCGATTTCCGCTTGGGGACGAGGAGTTCGCCGCCGCCGATCAGAGCGGCGGCCTCCGCGACCGACGGGGTGCCGACGGCCGCCAGCGGCGCGTCCGACGGGTTGGGCACCTCGACGGCGGCCAACTCCTCGGCCGAGTGGGTGACCAGGGGCACGCCGAGCCGCTCCGCCGCCGCCACGATCCCCGGCTCCTCGGCCTTGGCGTCCACGGTGGCGAGTTCCGCGACGCTACGAGGAGACAGTCCGGCCTCCCGCAACGACCTCTCGATCAACTCCAGTACTTCCTCGGCGGGCGCGCCCTTGGAGGCGCCGACGCCGACCACGAGCGTCGGCGGCCGCAGCACGACCTCCCGCTCGGAGAGCTCGGCGAGCCGGTCCGTGACACGGATGCCGTACGCCCCCTCCGGGGCGACCGGCAGCGGAGGCAGCGGCCAGCCCGACTCGTTGTGCAGGGCGACGGGTTCCCCGTCCAGGAGCGCCCGTGACACCGCCGCCACCGCACCCTCCACCGGCAGCCCGAGCGTGTCGAGCCCCGGCACGCCCACCGCGTCGGTCGCCGTCGTCACCACCGGCTCGGCACCCAGCAACTGCCCGACCTCCCGGGCGAGTTCATTGGCACCGCCGCCGTGCCCGCCGACCAGGGACACGGCGAACCGGCCGCCCTCGTCGACACACACCACACCCGGGTCGGACGCCTTGTCACCGAGCAGCGGCGCGATCAGGCGTACGACCGCCCCCGTGGCCAGGAAACACACGAGCTGCTCGCACTCCGCGAACGCCCGCCGCACGGCGTCCCCCACGGGCCCGTCGTACACGCGCGTACGGTCCGGCCAGGCCGCGGCCAGCCGGTCGCGCGCCGCCGCCCCCGCCGCGGTGGCGGAAATGAGGCCGATCACTGAGCAACTCCTTCACGAGAGACGGGGTTTCTGGCACCCCACAGCAGAAAGACCGGATTGGTCGCCGCGAGCCGGGTCACGTCCCCGGGCAGCGGTGCGAGACGCGACGACTGGAGCAGTACGCCGTCGCAGTCGAAGCCGGCGCCGGTGAGGGCCGCGCGTACCGCCGGCACCCGGTCCAGCGCGGCCATGGCGACGACCACGCTCCGCCGGGCCCGCCGCGCGCACTCGGCGACAATGCCGGGCAGCTCGCGTCCACCACCGCCGACGAACACGGCGTCCGGGTCGTCCAGTCCGGCGAGCGCGTCCGGCGCCGACCCGTGGACGACCTGGACGTCGACTTCGTGCGCGGCCGCGTTGGCGCGGATCCGCTCGATCCCGTCGGGGGCCTTCTCGACCGCGACGACGGCGGCACCGAGCCGCGCGCACTCCACGGCCACGGAACCGGAGCCCGCGCCGACGTCCCACACCAGATCCCCGAGCCGCGGCCCGAGCCGGGCCAGCGCCAGCGCCCGTACTTCGAACTTGGTGATCATCGAGTCTCGGTGGGCGAACGCGTCCTCGGCGAGGGCCCAACCAGGAGGAACGGCTGCGGCCCCGGCGACCGTCCGCACAGCACCGATGGTCCGCCGCTCGTCGAGACACAGGACGACACTGACGGCCGTGCCCCATTCGCGGCTCGCGGCCTCGGCAGGGGTGACCCACTCGACACGCTCATCCCCGGTACCCAATTCGGAGGCGACCACGAGAACGCGCCCTAGGGGCGCGGGGCTGTGTCTGTTTGCGGCCCCGCCGCGGGGCGCGACCGGTCCCGACGGCGCCGCAGCCGCCCGACCACCCAACGCGGCACCGAGCTCCGCAGGCCCAGCCCCCGGCCCCGTGAGCACCGCCACCTTCGGACGAGCCCGGCACACGTTCACCGCCGTCCGCAGATCCCGCCCATGCGCGCTCACGACCACCGCGTCGTCCCACGGCAACCCCACGCGGGCGAACGCGGCGGCCACGGAGGACACACCAGGACGGACGTCCAACGCAGCCGCCCCGAACCGTTCCGCCAGCACCCGCACGATCCCGAAGAACCCGGGGTCTCCGGACGCCAGCACGACGACCCGGCTCCCCTTGTCGTGATGCCGTTCGATGATGTCCAGCGCCGGTGCGAGCGGTCCGAGGACGACCCGCTCGGCGCCTGCGGGGACCGCCGCCGCGTCAAGGTGCCGCCGCCCGCCCACGACCAGCTCGGCACCGGCCAGGGACTCCGGGGGCGCCGCCCCCGTCCCCGTACCCACCACCGTGATCACGTGCTCGCACCCCGCGAGCGCAACGCCCGCCGCGCCTCCGGGTCCGCCTTGCGGTACCCGTGGAAGTGCCCGGGGTGGTAGAGGTGCGACCGTGTCCCCTCGGAGCCGAGGGCCGGCCCGACCAGGAACAGCGTGTGCTTCCACAGCTTGTGTTCCTTGACGGTCTCCTCCAGCGTCTCGATCGTGCACCGCACGACCAGCTCCTCGGGCCAGGTCGCCTGGTAGGCGACCACGACCGGGGTGGACGTCGGATAGCCGCCCTCCAGCAGCTCCCGCACCAACTGCCCACTGCGGGCCGCGGACAGGAAGATCGCCATGGTGGTGCCGTGCTTGGCGAACTCCCGTACCTCCTCGCCGGGCGGCATCGGCGTCTTGCCGCCGCCGAGCCGGGTCAGCACGACGGACTGCGCGACCTCGGGGATGGTCAGCTCGCGCTGCGCGAGCGCGGCGACCGCAGAGAAGGCGGAGACGCCGGGCACCACCTCGGTGGCGATGCCGATCCGCGCGCACCGGTCGAGCTGCTCCTGCGTGCCGCCCCACAGGGCGGGGTCGCCGGAGTGGATCCGGGCGACCCTGAAGCCCTCCTGGTGGGCCCGCTCGTACACGGCGACGACGTCCTCTAGCGACATGGTCGCCGAGTCGAGGATCTCCGCGTCCTCGCGCGCGTGCTGAAGGACCTCCGCCTGCACCAGGCTCGCGGCCCAGATCACGACGTCGGCCTCGGCGATGGCGCGCGCGGCCCGGAACGTCAGCAGATCGGCGGCGCCGGGGCCGGCACCGACGAAGGTCACCTTGCCGGTGGGGGCATCGGCCATGGAAATCGGTCCTCTCGTCACAAAAGGTCTTAGGGGTGCGGTCGGCGCGGGGGCCGGATGTGCGTGAACGGGGGTTGATCGGATACGAAGGCCCTATGGCGGTCTTCGTCGCGCTCGGCGCGTTCCTGATGACGCTGGCCGGCGGCTGGACGGCTCAGCGGGTGACCGACCGCCGCCATCTGGTCCTCGGCCTGGCCGGCGGACTGATGCTCGGCGTGGTCGGGCTGGACCTGCTGCCGGAGGCGCTGCGCGCGGCCGGCGACGAGGTCTTCGGCGTTCCCGCGGCCCTGCTCCTCTTCGTGGCCGGCTTCCTGCTGGCCCATCTGGTGGAACGCCTGCTGGCCGCCCGCCAGGCCGCGCACGGCGGCGAGGAGCACGACGGCCGGGTGCCCGAGGTGGGCCTGACGGCCGCCGGCGCGATGGTCGGCCACAGTGCCATGGACGGCGTCGCGATCGGCGCCGCCTTCCAGGTGGGCGGCGGCATGGGCACGGCGGTCGCACTCGCCGTCGTGGCCCACGACTTCGCGGACGGCTTCAACACGTACACGATCACGAGCCTGTACGGGAACGCCCGCCGCAAAGCGCTGACCATGCTGTTCGCGGACGCGGTGGCTCCGGTGCTGGGCGCCGCCTCGACGTCGTTCGTGACCATCCCGGAGGGTCTGCTCGGCGGCTATCTCGGCCTCTTCGGCGGCGCGCTCCTCTACCTCGCGGCCGCCGAGATCCTCCCCGAGGCCCACCACGAACACCCCGCCCGCTCGACCCTGCTGTGCACGGTCGCGGGCGTGGGTTTCATCTGGCTGGTGGTGGGCCTGGCCGGTTGATCCGGCGGTTCTGGAGCAGGTCACAACTTGCCACCCCGGGTGCCGTCCCGCCGGGCGGGCGCGATGAGGGTGGAGAGATACGGCAGGGGAGCCCCGTCGAGCTCGGCCGCCGACCGGATGGACTCGCCGTCCAGTCCCAGCGCCGATCCCCATACGGCGTCCTCGATCCGCCCGGTCTCCCGGAGCGCCTCGGCCACCTCCCCGGCCTGCCGCCCGAACTTGTAGGCGACGACGGTGCCGGGCCCGTTGAGCGCGTCCTTGAGCACGGCGGAACCGGCGGTGACGGGCACCAGGGTCAGCGGCTCGGTGCCCTCGGTCAGCACCGCCCCCGACCTCGCCGCGAGGTCCTGCATGGCGGTGATCCCGGGCACGGTCTCGACGACCACGTCCGGCACGAGTTCGCCGATGGTGTGGGCGAGATAGGTGAAGGTGGAGTAGACGTTGGGGTCGCCGATGGTCGCGAAGGCGACGGAGCCGCTCGAGCGAAGCAGCTCGGCGACCCGCTCCCCGGCTGCGTCCCAGGCGGCCTCGCGCCGGGCGTGGTCACTGCGCTCGTTGAGGGCGAAGACGACCCGGACGACCTTCTCCTGCGGTACGTAATGCAGAACGGTCGCTTCGGCCCGTCCCCGCTCCCCGCCGTCCTTTCCGTCAGGCGCAGCCATGACGGGCACGACGACCACGTCGGCGGCGCGCAGGGCGTTGACACCCTTGACGGTCACCAGCTCCGGATCCCCAGGCCCGACCCCGACCCCGATCAACCTGCTGCTGCTCATGACGTCCGGCACCTCTCCACGAACCGACGGGCGACACCGGGCTCCGAGGCCCAGTGCGTGTGCAGATAACTCGCGTGCACACCACGCTGTACGAAACCTTCGAGCCGCCGCCGGGGCACCCGCACACCCCAGGCCGCGGCGTCCCCGGCCCCCGGCTCCACCACGGTCCGGTGGAACTCGTGCCCCCGCATCCGCGTCCCGGCGACGGCCAGCGAACTGTCACTGACGGCGACGGCGTCCCGGTACCCGAGGACGAGCTTCTCCTCCATCCGCGCCGAGGCGTCGAGCACCCCGCACATGGGCTGTCCGTCGAGCTCCCGGCACAGGTACAGCAGCCCGGCACACTCGGCGGCGACGGGAGCACCGGTCTCCGCGAGAGCGGCGACGGCCTTCCGCAACGGTTCGTTGGCGGACAGCTCAGCGGCGTACACCTCGGGAAACCCGCCGCCGATGACCAACCCGTTTGTCCCGTCCGGCAGTTGCTCGTCGCGCAAGGGGTCGAAGACGATGACCTCGGCACCGGCGGCCGCGAGCAGCTCGGCGTGCTCGGCATAGGAGAACGTGAAGGCGGGCCCACCGGCGACGGCGACTCGTACCGGCCCGTCGGAAGTCGGGTGCGGCTGAATGGGGGCTTGTCGCGCCCACGCGGCGGTAGCCGCAGATTCAACGCAGCCCCGCGCCCCTGGGTGGGTGACCTGAGCCGAATCCAGCCCTTCCGGCGTTCGCGCCGATTCAGCCCCTCCGGCGTTTGAGGAGCGGGGGTCCGGGGGCGGAGCCCCTGGGGAGGGGACGGGTAGGAGCGGCGGGGGCGAAGAAGCCAGGACCTCAGCCGCGTCCCACACCGCACAGGACAACGCACCGGCACCCCGAGCGAGTGCCATCAGCCCCTCAAGATCGCACCCGGCACGCACCTGCTCCGCCATCGCCGCGACGGAGTCGACCGCATCCGCCCGCCGCTCCGCGACCGGCACCAACCCCAGATGCCGAGAAGGCGTGTCCACCTGAGCCACCCGCCGCAGCACCCCGAACACCGGCACCCCGGCCGACTCCAACGCCTCCCGCAGAAGCTCCTCATGCCGGTCGGACGCGACCTTGTTGAGGATCACGCCCCCCACCCGCACCTCGGGATCCCACGACGCGAACCCGTGCACCAGAGCGGCCACCGACCGTGACTGCGACGAGGCGTCGACGACCAGCACCACCGGCGCCCGCAGCAACTTCGCCACATGAGCCGTGGAGGCCAGCTCCCCTTCCCCCGCGGCCCCGTCGAACATCCCCATCACCCCCTCGACGACGGCGATGTCACACCCCCGTGCCCCGTGCAGGAACAGCGGAGCCACCAGCTCCGGCCCGCACAGGTACGCGTCGAGGTTCCGCCCCACCCGCCCGCTCGCGAGCGCGTGATACCCGGGATCGATGTAGTCGGGGCCCACCTTGTGCGGGGACACGGCAAGCCCCCGGGCGGCGAACGCGGCCATCAACCCCGTGGCGACGGTGGTCTTCCCGCTGCCGGAGGACGGCGCGGCGATGACCAGCCGGGGGACGGAAACGGATGAGGACATCACCACTCGATACCCCGCTGCCCCTTCTGCCCGGCGTCCATGGGGTGCTTCACCTTGGACATGTCGGTCACGAGATCGGCGAAGTCGACGAGCTTCTCGGGCGCGTTCCGCCCGGTGATCACCACATGCTGGGTCCCGGGCCGCTCCCGCAGCACATCAAGGACCTCGTCCGTGTCGACCCACCCCCAGTGCATCGGATAGGCGAACTCGTCGAGCACATACAGCTTGTACGTCTCTGCGGCCAGATCCCGCTTGACCTGCTCCCAGCCCTCCCGGGCCTTCTCCTCGTTGTCCATCTGGGCGTCCCGCTGCACCCAGGACCAGCCCTCACCCATCTTGTGCCAGTCGACGGACCCGCCCTCCCCGGACGCCCCCAGCACCCGCAGCGCGTTCTCCTCGCCGACCTTCCACTTCGCCGACTTGACGAACTGGAACACCCCGATGGGCCACCCCTGGTTCCAGGCCCGCAGCGCGAGCCCGAACGCCGCGGTGGACTTCCCCTTCCCGATCCCGGTGTGCACGACGACCAACGGCCGGTTCCGTCGCTGTCGCGTCGTCAGCCCGTCTTCCGGCACCACACTCGGCTGTCCCTGAGGCATTACGCGGCCCTCCTCTGTACGTCCTTCACGAGCCCTGCGATCGAGTCGGCCCGCAACTCGTCCAGCGTCACCGCGGTACCGCCCAGTTCACCGGCGAGCTGCCCGGCCAGCCCCAGCCGCACGGGCCCGGACTCACAGTCCACGACGACGGAGGCGACCCCCTCCGCGGCGAACAGCCGAGCCGCCCGCCCCGCGAGCGCGACCGGCTCGGGACCACCGGTGGCCCGCCCATCCGTCACCACGACGACCAGCGCCCGCCGCGCGGGATCGCGCAGCCGCTCCACCCGCAGCACCTCGTGGGCCCGCAGCAATCCGGCCGCGAGCGGGGTACGCCCACCGGTCGGCAGCGTCTCCAGCCGGGCCGCCGCGGCATCCACGGACGACGTCGGCGGCAACGCGACCTCCGCCGCCGACCCCCGGAACGTCACCAGTCCCACCTTGTCCCGCCGCTGATACGCGTCGAGGAGCAGCGACAGCACGGCCCCCTTCACCGCGCTCATCCGCTGCCGCGCCGCCATCGACCCCGAGGCGTCGACGACGAACAGCACGAGGTTGCCCTCGCGCCCCTCCCGCGTCGCCTGCCGCAGATCGTCCCGCCGGACCACGAGACCGCGCCCGGACCGCCCTCGCGCCCGCTGATGCGGGGCGGCCGCCTGCACGGTGGCCGCCAAGTGCAGCTTGGTCAGGGCCCCTTGGGGCCGCCGGGCCCCGGTCGTCCGCCCGTGCTCGGTCCGCGCCCGCGACCGTCGCCCGGCAGCGCCGTCCCCGAGCCCGGGCACGCTGAGCATCTTGGTGCGGAAGGGCTCGGCAGCCCGTGCGGCGGACTGTTCCCCGGCACCGGCACCGGCACCGGACGCCTGCGGCTCACCACCGTCCCCGGCCTCCGGCTGCGCACCGGAACCCCCGTCGGTCTGCGGCCCGTCGGAGGACGGCGGCTGCCCGCCACCCCCACCGGGCCCGTCCGGGTCCGGCTCGTCGTCATCACCGGAGTCACCCGCGTCACCGGAGTCACCGGACCCGCTGAACTCCTCCAGCGTCTCGTCGAGCTTGTCCTCGTCGAGCCCCGGCGCGTCAAAGGGATTACGGCGCCTGCGGTGCGGCAGCGCCAGCAGCGCGGCCTGCCGCACGTCCTCCGCGAGCACATCGGTCCGCCCGGCCCACGCGGCCAGCGCGGTCGCCGTACGCGCCATCACGATGTCGGCCCGCATGCCGTCCACCTCGAACGCGGCACAGGTCGCCGCGATCTGCCGGAGCGCCCCGTCGCCCAGCCGCACCGACGGCAGCAACTCCCGTGCGGCGACGATCCGTTGCCGTACGGCAGCCTCCTCGTCCGACCAGCGCGCCGCGAACCCGGTGGGATCGTCGTCGTAGGCGAGCCGCCGCCGCACGACCTCCACCCGCTGGTCCGGCTCCCGCGAGGCAGCGACCTCGACGGTCAGCCCGAACCGGTCGAGCAACTGCGGCCGCAGCTCGCCCTCTTCGGGATTCATGGTGCCGACCAGCAGGAACTTCGACGCGTGCCGTACGGAGACGCCCTCGCGCTCCACGTACGACGCCCCCATCGCGGCCGCGTCGAGGAGCAGGTCGACCAGGTGGTCGTGGAGGAGGTTGACCTCGTCGACGTAGAGGATGCCCCGGTGCGCGTCGGCGAGGAGGCCCGGCTCGAAGGCCTTCACTCCCTCCGCGAGCGCCCGCTCGATGTCCAGGGCGCCGACGAGCCGGTCCTCGGAGGCGCCGACGGGGAGTTCGACCATGCGCGAGGGGCGCATACCGCCGTTGCCTGGCTCGTGCGGTCCGTCCGGGCAGGACGGGTCCGGCGCGGCGGGGTCACAGGAGAAACGGCAGCCGGGGACGACCGCGACCTCGGGCAGCAGCGCCGAAAGCGCGCGCACCGCCGTCGACTTGGCGGTGCCCTTCTCGCCGCGCACCAGCACGCCGCCGACCGCCGGCGACACGGCGTTCAGCAGCAGCGCGAGCCGCAGGTCGTCCTGGCCGACGACGGCCGTGAACGGAAACGGGGTACTCACTTCTCGTCACCCTCCAAGTCGCCCTCGAGCTCCAGGTACGTGGCCCGCAGCCGCTCCAGCGTGTCCGCGTCCGGCTCGGCCCACAGTCCACGGTCGGCGGCCTCCAGGAGCCGTTCCGTGATGCCCCGCAGCGCCCAGGGGTTGGACTTCTTCATGAAGTCCCGGTTCTCCGCGTCGAAGACGTACTCGGCGCTGAGCTTCTCGTACATCCAGTCGTCGACCACGCCCGCCGTGGCGTCGTAGCCGAAG
Organism: Streptomyces sp. NPDC005483; assembly: GCF_040606035.1. NCBI lineage: Bacteria > Bacillati > Actinomycetota > Actinomycetes > Kitasatosporales > Streptomycetaceae > Streptomyces > Streptomyces sp. NPDC005483. Next base: position 17,298 of record NZ_JBEXEA010000027.1, on the reverse strand, counting down.
AGGTAGTCGACGGTCGCCGCCATCTCGAAGGCGCCCTTGTAGCCGTGCCGCCGCATGGCCGCCATCCAGCGCGGGTTGACCACCCGGGCCCGGAAGACCCGGTGGGTCTCCTCGCCGAGCGTGCGTGTCCTCACCTGGTCCGGCGTGGCCGAATCGCCCACGTACGCCTCGGGGTTGGCGCCCGTGAGGTGACGCACCATGGCGACCATGCCGCCGTGGTACTGGAAGTAGTCGTCGGCGTCGACCAGGTCGTGCTCGCGGGTGTCGACGTTCTTCGCGGCGACGTTGATCCGCTTGAACGCGGTCTCCATGTCCCCGCGCGCCGCCCGCCCGTCGAGTCCGCGCCCGTAGGCGTAGCCGCCCCACACCGCGTACACCTCGGCGAGGTCGGCGTCCGAGCGCCAGTTGCGGGCGTCGATCAGGGGCAGCAGCCCGGCGCCGTACGCCCCCGGCTTGGACCCGAAGATCCGGGCTGTCGCGCGCCGCCGGTCACCGTGCTCGACGGTGTCCTCGTCGGCGTGGGCGCGCACATAGTTGGAGGAGGCGGGTTCGTCCAGCTCGGCCACCGTGCGCACGGCGTCGTCGATCAGCCCGACCACGTGCGGGAACGCGTCCCGGAAGAACCCGGAGATGCGGACGGTCACGTCGATGCGCGGCCGCCCGAGCTCCTCCAGGCCGATCACCTCGAAGCCGGTGACCCGGCGCGAGGCCTCGTCCCACACCGGACGGCAGCCCAGCAGCGCCAGGATCTCGGCGATGTCGTCACCCTGCGTGCGCATCGCGGACGTGCCCCAGACCGTGAGGCCCACGGACTTCGGATACTCGCCGGTGTCGGCCAGGTAGCGCTGGATCAGCGAGTCGGCGAGCGACTGTCCGACCTCCCAACTGAGCCTGGACGGGATGGCCTTGGGATCGACCGAGTAGAAGTTCCGGCCGGTCGGCAGGACGTTGACGAGACCACGGGTCGGGGAGCCGGAGGGCCCGGCCGGGACGTACCCGCCGTCCAGGGCCTTGAGGATGTGCCCGATCTCGTCGGTGGTGCGGGCCAGCCGGGGCACCACCTCGGTGCAGGCGAACTCCAACACCGCTACGGCCTCGGGGAGTTCGGTGCCGAGCACGTCACGGACGAGACCCGGGACGGCCGCCGCGTCCCAGGACACGGCCTCCATGCCCTCCGCGACCCGCCGGCACAGCTGCTCCAGCAGATCGATCGCGTCGGCGGCCGAACGGGAGGGGCCCTCGACGAGGTCGGACAGCTCCACCGGAACCTTCACCGGCGCCCCCGGCTCCGCCAGCAACTCCTTCTCGACCAGCCCGAAATGGGTGGCGAAGGAGGCCCGCAGCCCCGGCAGGGCGTTCGCCTGCCCGCCCCACACCTGCGAGGCGCGCAGCACGGCCAGCACCAGATTGACGCGGGCCTCGTCGACCGGACCGCCGCCGAGGATGTGCAGCCCGTCCCGGATCTGCACGTCCTTGATCTCGCAGAGATAACCGTCGATGTGCATGACGAACTCGTCGAACGCCGCGTCGTCCGGCTGCTCGTCGACATGCAGGTCGTGGTGGAGCTCGGCCGCCTTGACCAGCGTCCAGATCTGCGCGCGGACGGCCGGGGCCTTGGTCGGGTCCAGGTCGGACACGAGCGCGTACTCGTCGAGCAGCTGCTCCAGCTTGGCGAGGTCGCCGTAGGTGTCGGCCCGCGCCATCGGCGGTACCAGGTGGTCGACGACGGTCGCGTGCCCGCGTCGCTTGGCCTGGGTGCCCTCGCCGGGGTCGTTGACGATGAAGGGGTAGATCAGCGGCAGCTCACCGAGCACCGCGTCCGGAGCACACCCCCCGCTCAGACCGAGGCCCTTGCCCGGCAGCCACTCCATCGTGCCGTGCTTGCCCATGTGGACGATCGCGTCGGCGCCGAAAGAGTTCTCCAGCCACCGGTACGCGGCCATGTAGTGGTGCGACGGCGGCATGTCCGGGTCGTGGTAGATCGCGATCGGGTTCTCCCCGAAGCCGCGCGGCGGCTGGATCATCACGACGACGTTCCCGAACTGGAGGGAGGCCAGCACGACGTCGTCCCCGTCGACGTACAGCGAGCCCGGCGGCTCACCCCACGCGTCCAGCATGGACTGCCGGAGCTCCGGGTCCAGCCTGTCGAACCACGCCCGGTAGTCGGCGAGCGGTACCCGCGCGGGGGCGGAGGCGAGCTGGTCCTCGGTGAGCCACTCGACGTCGTGCCCGCCGGCCTCGATCAGCCGGTGGATCAACTCGTCGCCGCCGGACGGGTATTCGGTGAGCGAGTACCCGGCGTCCCTGAGCGCGTCCAGTACCTGGATCGCCGAGGCGGGCGTGTCCAGGCCCACCGCGTTGCCGACCCGCGAGTGCTTGGTCGGATACGCGGTGAAGACCAGCGCCAGCTTCTTCTCCGCGTTCGGCTTGTGCCGCAACGTCGCGTGCCGTACGGCGATCCCGGCGACCCGCGCGGCCCGCTCCGGGTCGGCCACGTACACCGGGACGTCGTCGGGGCCCTGCTCCTTGAAGGAGAACGGCACGGTGATCAGCCGCCCGTCGAACTCCGGGATCGCGACCTGCATGGCCGCGTCCATGGGGGACAGGGCCGCGTCGGACTCGTCCCAGGCCGCCCTGGACGTCGTCAGGCACAGTCCTTGCAGCACGGGCACGTCGAGGTCGGCCAGCGCCCCGATGTCCCAGGCCTCGTCGTCTCCGCCGGCCGAGGCCTGCGAGGCGTGGGTGCCGCCGGCGGCGAGGACGGTGGCGACTAGGGAGTCGGCCCCGGAAAGGATCTCGTAGAGCCCGGCGTCGGCTCCGCGCAGTGAACCGCAGTACACGGGAAGGGCGTTGGCGCCCTTCGCCTCGATCGCCTCGCACAGGGTGTCCACGAAGCCGGTGTTGCCGCTCAGTTCATGGGCCCGGTAGAAGAGCACGCCGACGGTGGGACGGCCGCTCTCCCGCGCGTACGAGCCGTGGACGCCGTACTCCGGCATCTTCCGCGGCTCGGTGAACCCCTCACCGGTCAGCAGCACGGTGTCGGACAGGAACCGGGCGAGCTCCTCCAGGTTCGCGGGCCCGCCCTCGACGAGGTACCTGAGCGCCTCGGCCACGACACCGGCCGGCACGGACGACTCGGCCATCAACTCGGCGTCCGGCACGGACTCTCCGCCGAGCAGGACGGTCGGGATGCCGGACGCCTTCAGCGCGGCGAGCCCGTCCTCCCAGGCCCGCTTGCCGCCGAGCAGCCGTACGACGGCGATGTCCGCGCCCTCGATCAGCGCCGGCAGCTCCTGCCCGACGTCGACCCGGGTCGGGTTACCGATCCGGTACGAGGCGCCGGCAGCGGCCCGGGCCGCCAACAGGTCCGTGTCGGCGGTCGACAACAACAACACTGTGCTCATGCGGGCGCTCCCGGTGGAATGAAAGGCAGTCCTTGCGGCGCGCCGGACTCGATGAGCCGCCACAGCGCGTCCGTGTCCGCGTGCTGTTCGATCAGGTCGCCGAGCCGGTCGAGCTGCTCCTCGCGCAGCCCGGCGAACGAGGTGTCGGGGGCCGGTACGAACCGGCGGCCCGCGGCGGCCGCCACCTCCCGCAGGAAGGCCCGCCGGAAGCCGTCCGACTCCAGCGAGCCGTGCCAGTGCGTGCCCCAGGTCTGGCCGACGCGACAGCCGTCGAGGAAAGGTTCTCCCGAGGTCACCGAGGCGACCCCGTGATGGATCTCGTACCCCTCGACACGTTCGCCGAGGGCTTCACCCACCGGCCGGGTGAGGGTCTTCTCCCGCGCGAACCGCACGCGGACGGGAAGGATGCCGAGGCCGTCGACGTGTCCCTGCCGACTCTCGATCTCGTCCTCGATGTGCTCGCCGAGGATCTGGAAGCCGCCGCAGATGCCGAGCACCGGACGCCCTTCCGCGGCCCTTCGGACGAGGTCGTGGGCGAGCCCGCGCTCGTGCAACCAGTCCAGCGCGCGGACGGTCCCCCGGGTCCCCGGAACGACGACGAGGTCGGCGTCGGCCAGTTCCTCCGGCCGGTCCACGAACCGCACCACGACACCGGGTTCGGCGGCGAGCGCGTCGACATCGGTGAAGTTCGACATGAGCGGAACCGCGCACACGGCCACCCGCAGCACGTCCTCGCCCACCGGGGCGGAGGCCCGGGAGTTCCGGACCCCCATCCCGTCCTCCTCGTCGATCCCGAGCCCGTGCCGGAAGGGCAGAACGCCGTAGGTGTGCCGCCCGGTGAGACCGTGGAGCATGTCCAGCCCCGGCTCCAGCAGCGAGACGTCCCCCCGGAACTTGTTGACGAGGAATCCGGCGACGAGCGCCTGATCCTCGGGGCTGAGCAGCGCCACGGTCCCGAAGAAGGAGGCGAAGACGCCCCCGCGATCGATGTCGCCCACGACCAGCACGGGCAGCTCGGCGTTGCGGGCGATCCCCATGTTGACGATGTCGGTACGCCGCAGGTTGATCTCGGCCGGGCTCCCGGCCCCCTCACAGATCACCGCGTCATACGTGCCCCGCAACTCGGCGAGACAGTCGAGCACGGTCCCGAGAAGCTGCTGCTGCCGCCCCCCGTGATACCCCCGGGCGCTCAGCTCACCGACCGGCTTCCCGAGCAGCACGACCTGGCTGCTCTGTTCGCCACCGGGCTTGAGCAGCACGGGATTCATCAGCGCGGTCGGCTCGATGCGGCAGGCCTGCGCCTGCATGGCCTGGGCCCGCCCGATCTCGGCGCCCTCGCGCGTGACGAACGAGTTGAGGGACATGTTCTGCGCCTTGAACGGCGCGACCCTCACCCCCTGCCGCACCAGCCACCGGCAGATCCCCGCGGTGACGACACTCTTGCCGGCGTCGGAGGTGGTACCGGCGACGAGAAGACCCCCGCCTCTCATGCCCGACGCCCCTTCACGAAGGTCCGCGCGGCGACACCGGCGCCGAGCGCGAGCAGCCCGACGCGCCGCGAGAGCCGTGCGGCGCGCTCGATGTCGTACGTGGCGACGGCACGCCCCCGTTGATTCAGCGTCGGCCGGTTCTCCACCCGCCCCGCGTACGAGAGGGTCCCCCCGAGCCGGACGCCCAGCGCCCCCGCGAACGCGGCCTCGACAGGCCCGGCGTTGGGACTCGGATGCTTGCGCGCGTCCTCCCCCCAGGCCCGCACGGCACCGCGGGGACTGTCACCGGCGACGGCGGCGAGCAGGGCGGTCAGCCGCGCCCCCGGCCATCCGGCGAGGTCGTCGAGCCGCGCCGAGGCCCACCCGAAACGCCGATAGCGGGGCGACTTGTGCCCCACCATGGCGTCCAGGGTGTTCACGGCCCGGAACCCGAGCAGCCCCGGCACCCCGCCGACGGCCCCCCACACGAGCGCTCCCACGACGGCGTCGGAGGTGTTCTCGGCGACGGACTCCACGACGGCCCGGGCGATCCCGTCGGCATCGAGAGCCTGAGGATCCCGCCCGCACAGATGAGGCAGCCGGGCGCGGGCCGCCTCGATGTCCCCGGTCTCCAGCGCCCGCCCGATGACCCGGGCCTCCCGCACGAGTGAAGTCCCGCCCACGACGGCCCAGGTGGCGGCGCCGGCGAGCACGACGGAGGCGGCACGGGAGGGACGTACGACCTTCTCGGCGACGGCGCCCAGCGCCACCGCACTCCCCACGCACACGGCGGTGTGCAGCGCGCCCCACCCCCGGTGGTCCCGCCACAGCACCCGCTCCACGGCCCCGGCGGCCCGCCCGAACGCGGCGACCGGGTGCCCGCGACGTGGGTCACCGAGCAGCAGGTCACCGAGAAGGCCGGCGGCGGCGCCGTACGCGAAAACGCGATCGGCACGCATCGGGTCAGCCGATCGCGGGGTCGTTCAAGTGCCGGGTACTGCTGGTCGATCGGCAGGCGAGCATCGCGTCATGTCCTCACTCAGGGTGTCCACGCCCTGGTTCGACGAGTCCGGCGGCGAGAGTTCCTGGCTCCCGGGGCTACCTACCCCGGTGACAGTGGCGGGACCGCGCCGGATTCGCACCGGCTTCCTCTTCTGCCGCCGTATATGGCTCCGGCAGTCCACCACGGGCCTTCGAGACCCGTCAACTTGCTGTTGACCTGCGGCGGGGGAGTGTGCAGAACCCCACACCGCCGGTCATGGAAGACGGCCGGGCGGGCACGGAACCCGAAGTTCCGTGCCCGCCCGGCCGTCGAGTGACGGGGTGCCGTCAGGCCACGATCAGATAGATCCCGTACGCCACCGCCGCCGCGCACGCCGCGAAGCAGGCGTAGGCGCCGGTGACGGCGAGGCCGGCCGAGTCGCCCTGGGCGGTGGCCCGTTCCTGGCGGGACAGGCCCATGATGCCGAGGGTGAACAGGGCCACGAGGCCCACGGTGACGACGAGGCTGACGCCGAAGACGGAGCCGAGTGCTTCCCAGTCGATCTTCATGGTGAGGCTTCCTTAGTACTGCGGGTTCAGACGGCGGCCGGCGGGGCGGCCGGTTCCGTCGTGGCGGGCGGGGCCGGGATCGTGGCGATGAGGTCCTCGGCCACGGGGCCCGCGGGCGGCGGGATCACGGCGGCGATGGCCGTGGTCACCACGCCGGCCGGCTCGTCGGTGTGGTTGACGTTCGACGCGTCCACGACCTCGCGCCGCGAGAGCTTCCAGATCGCCGCGCTGGAGGCGACGAGGAAGACCGCCACGACCGCCGTACCCCAGTCGCCGAGGTCCGTGACGGTCTCGGCCAGTGCGCCCACCAGGGCCGCTGCCGGCAGGGTGAGACCCCAGGCGACGAGCATGCGGGTCGCCGTCGACCAGCGGACCACCCCGCCCTTGCGGCCGAGACCCGCGCCCATCACCGAACCGGAGACGGCGTGCGTGGTGGACAGGGAGAAGCCGAGGTGGGACGAGGCCAGGATGACCGTGGCCGCGCTGGTCTGGGCGGCGAAGCCCTGCTGCGGCTGGAGGTCGGTCAGGCCCTTGCCCATGGTGCGGATGATGCGCCAGCCGCCGAGGTAGGTGCCGAGCGCGATGGCGAGACCCGCGGAGAGGATGACCCAGGTGGGCGGGTCGGAGTCGGGGGCGACGGCGCCGCCGGCGACCAGGGCGAGGGTGATGATGCCCATCGTCTTCTGCGCGTCGTTGGTGCCGTGGGCCAGCGAGACCAGGCCGGCCGAGGCGATCTGACCGGTGCGGTAGCCCTTCGCGGCCGCCTTGCCGTCGGCCTTCTTGCCCAGGGTGTACGAGAGGCGGGTGGCCAGCATGGCGGCGACGCCCGCGACGATGGGCGCCGCGACCGCCGGGATGAGGACCTTGGTGACGAGCGCGTCGCCGTGCACCGCGCCCGTGCCCGCCGAGGCGATGGTGGCGCCGATCAGGCCGCCCATGAGGGCGTGCGAGGAACTGGAGGGCAGGCCCACCAGCCAGGTCAGCAGGTTCCAGAGGATCGCGCCGACCAGGGCGGCGAAGATGACCTCGGGACGGATGCCGGTCTCGTCGACGAGACCCTTGGAGATCGTGTTGGCGACCTCCACCGAGAGGAAGGCGCCCACAAGGTTCAGCACGGCGGACATGGCCACCGCGACCTTGGGCTTGAGCGCACCGGTCGAGATGGTGGTGGCCATCGCGTTGGCGGTGTCGTGAAAACCGTTCGTGAAATCGAACGCGAGTGCGGTGACGACCACAATCGCGAGGATCAGCGAGAAGTTTTCCATTTACCCAGGCAATCGTTCGAGGTCATTGGCACGTTGAACGTAAGTAACCTGGATGAACGGAAGGTGAACTGGGGCAGGCCGCACGGTGACCGGAAACTACGGCTATTGCTCTGCCGGACCTCAAGGCTCCCGTGCGCCCCGTGCGTCCCACGGCTATGACCCGGCGGCGAACCTCTTCAACTGACGCGCCGACCCGTTGAAGAGATTTTGGTCACCCGGCAGGCTGCCGCTGTTGTCGTACTGCCAGAGCGTCCAGTACGACCATCCGCCGGGCAGCGCTCCCGCGTCCGCCGAGTTGTAGCGGGCCACCCACAGCGCGTGGTCGGAGGCGAAGGCGCCGCTGCCGCCCGTGCAGGCGTTCCACCAGTGGGCAGTCGTGTAGATCACCGGACGCCGACCGGTGAGCCGCTTCACCTCGTCGCTGAACGACCTGATCCAGTCGACCAGCTGCGCTTTGCTCCTGCTGTAACACCTGTGCTTCTTGTCGTACGGGTTGTACTCGATGTCGAGCGCGGGCGGCAGGGTCCAGCCGTCCGCGGACCAGGCGCCGCCGTTGCGCACGAAGTACGCGGCCTGCGCCTTGCCCGACGACTTGTCCGGCAGGGCGAAGTGGTACGCCCCGCGGGTGATGCCCGCGTCGCGCGCGCCGTCGTACTGCTGGTCGAAGTGTGGATTGCGGTAGTTCGTGGACTCGGTCGCCTTGACGTAGACGAACGTGGCGCCCTTGGCCCTGGCCTTCGGCCAGTCGACGTCCTTCTGGTGCGAAGAGACGTCGTGGCCCTTCGGCAGGCCCGCCGCCGAGGCGGGTGTCCCGGCGAGTGCCGTGCCCCCCACGACGAGCGCGGCCACGGTCATGGCCAGGGCGCGGGTTCGGTGACGGGCAGCCTTGCGATCACGGGCCATGTGTCCCCCCGGAATGGCGTCGTGCACGACAAAGCCCAGAGATTACTGGAAGATCATCGGATTACGGTCGGTCTCCGGCCAAGACGCACGAGAGGGGCGCATATACATAAATGCGCCCTTTCGAAGCGCCGGGTCGCGCCCCGAAACGCCCCGCCTCCGCGACGGCCCGGCACCCCGGCTGGCAGGATCGCCGCATGGCTGAGGAACGGCGGGATCCGAGGGACGCAAGGGGTACCGGGGGCGGCACGCGGGAGGTGCGTGCCGAGGAGGCGGACGCCTGGGGCGAGTTGGTCGGCATCGCCCGCCGGACGGTCACCGAGGGACTGGTCGTCGGCACCTCCGGGAACGTCTCGGTGCGTGTGGGCGACACGGTCCTGGTCACCCCGTCGGGTGTGCCCTACGACCGGCTCACCCCGGACGACGTGACGGGCGTCGACCTGGAGGGCCGTCAGGTCCTCGGCACCCTCGTACCGACGAGCGAACTCCCCATGCACCTCGCCGTATACCGCGACACGGGCGCGGGTGCGATAGTCCACACCCACGCGGTGCACGCCACGGCCGTCTCCACGCTCGTGCCCGAACTCCCGGCGATCCACTACATGAGCGGCGCCCTCGGCGGTGCCGTCCGGGTCGCCCCCTACGCCACCTACGGCACCGACGAGTTGGCCGCGAACATGCTCCAGGCCCTCACCGGCCGCTCCGCCTGCCTCCTCCAGAACCACGGCACGATCGCCTACGGCGGCACCCTCGCCCAGGCCTACGACCGGACGGCCCAACTGGAATGGATGTGCCACCTCTGGCTCACGGCCCGCGCGGTACCGGGCCTGACCCCCCATCTCCTGACGGAGGAGCAGGTGGCCGAGGCGGGGGAGCGGTTGCGGGGGTATGGGCAGTCGCGCCGGGCTTGAGCGGGGCGCGTGTGGGGGTGCCGGGTTCGGCCGTCCGGCGACCGCGGGCCGGCGGGGGCCGGTCGCGCAGTTCCCCGCGCCCCTGGGGGGTGCGGCCACCCCGTGCCACCCCGTCCCACCCACCGAACCCGCACAGGCCGCCGCAGGCATCAGGGGCGCGGGGAACTGCGCATAAGACGCCCGCCCCCACCGGGCCCGCGGTCGCCCGACGAGCTGAGGCGGCCCCGGCCCACTGGCCCCAGACCGAGTCCGCCAGCACACTGAAAGACGTGCGCACTGTTAAAACGACGGCCGCCGCCGTCACCGCAGCCCTCGCCGCCGGCGCGGCCGGAATCGTCGCCGGGAGGATCGCCAGCGACGCCGGACTGAAGGCACCCCCGGGCCGCCCGCTGCCCGGCGAACCCCGGCTCACCGTCCACTCCACCGCCGCCGGCCGCATTGCCCTCACCCGTGACCTCGCCGCCCTCCGGCCCGGCACCTACGGCCTCGCAGGTGACGCCTCCCACGCCGTCGTCGGTGACGTCCTCACCGCGGAACCGCATTCCGCCGACACCGTCGTCCGCCGCCTGGAACGCGTCACCCACGGCACCCTCGCGCCCGGCGACAAGGTCTGGCTCACCCCGAACGTCTACGTCGGCGACCCGAAGTCGGCTCTCGGCCTCGACCACACCGACGTCGACATCCCGGGCGAACTCGGTGCCCTGCCCGCGTGGTTCGTCCCCGGCGTGCGGGACACCTGGGTCATCGCGGTCCACGGTCTCGGCACGACCCGCGAACACGCCCTGAACATCATGGAGTTCCTGCACCGCCACCGCTTCCCGGTCCTCGCCCCCACCCACCGCGGCGACATCGGCGCCCCCCGCCCGCCGGACGGCCTGAACCACTTCGGCCAGACCGAGTGGCGCGACCTGGACGCGGCGATGCGCTACGCCGTCAGCAACGGCGCCCGCCAACTCGTGCTGCACGGCTGGTCCACCGGCGCCACCATGGCCCTGCGTGCCGCCGCCCGCTCGGGCCTGCGCGACCGCGTCAAGGGACTCGTCCTGGACTCCCCGGTGCTCAGCTGGGAGCTGACCCTGCGCGCCCTCGCCGCGGCCCGCCACACCCCCGGCGTCCTGCTCCCGCTCGCGGTGCGCGCCGCACAGGGACGCACCGGTCTGCCCAGCGACCACTCCGGCCTGTACGCCGACCGCAGCGTCCCCTACGACGACCACGGGGGCCGGACCGACGACATGGGCCCCGACCGGCCCCCGCCGCCGACCCTGATGCTCCACGGCCCGGACGACACAATCGCCCCCTGGCACCTCTCCCGCCGTCTCGCCGACGCCCACCCGGACCGGATCGCCCTGCACACGGTCCGTCAGGCCCCGCACGCGGCGATGTGGAACGCCGACCCGCGCGCCTACGAGGAGGCACTGCGCCGTTTCCTCACTCCCCTGATGTGACCTCCGCGCGCCCCGGTCCCACAGGTTCCGTTTAAGCCCGTACTACTGGCCTGATCTCGGCGTATGCCCCTCCGCGCGGCCCCGGCGCCGGCCCTGCCCGGCGCCCGCGGTGACATTCCGTTTGGGTTTTCGGACCGTCAACCGGAAGACTGCACCCGTGACGTCCCGTATCCCGCGCGACTCCAGGCTTCGACTCGTCCGCCCGCGACCCCTGGCCGCCGCCCCCTCAGCTGTGAACCAACGGCGCCCACGCCGCCCCGCGCCCCGCCCCCCGGAGGGCACACCGGCCCCCGCGGAACTGGCCAGAATGGCGCGCAGAGGTCTTGCCGACGCGGCCCGCGTCGCGCACTGGGCCGACGGCGCCCTGGGCCCCGGCAGGGACGGCACCGGCTCCGACGGCAACGGCACCCTCTCCGACGAGACAGCAGCCCGCGCGGCCCAGGACCTCGGCCTGCCCCCGGCTCAGGTCCGCGCCGACTGGGACACCGCCCGCCTCGCCGGCCTCGTCGAGGTGCACGGCGACAGCGCCCGCCCCGGCTGGCGGCTGCGCGCCTGGGACCGGGACGACAGTGCCGTACTGCGCGGCTGGGTCGCCCTCTTCGACGCCTGGTCGCTCGCGTTCCCGGAACCCACCGAGCGCGAGCCCGCCGCCGTCGCCGAGGTCGTCTCGGCCATGCCCCAGGTGCTCTCCTTCCTGCAGCTGTCCGCGGGCCCCGTCCCCGTCGAGCAGCTCCTGGACCTCCTGGAGCAGCGCGTCACCGAACTGCGCACCGAACGCTGCGAGATCCCCTACGGCCCCCAGCCGGAACCCGTGGCGGAGCCGGAGACGGCCGACGCCCCCCTCGCCCCCCTCCTCGACTGGGCCCTGCGCGCCCTCGCCTCCGTCGGCGCCCTGACCTACGGCGACGGCCAGGCCACCCTCACCCCGCTCGGCAACTGGGCGGTGTGGGTCAAGCTGGAGCAGATCTGCGTCGCCGCACAGAGCCCGGCCGGCAACATCGAGGTCGCCGCCGAGGAGATGCTGCGCGGCTGCGCCCAGCTGCGCCCCAACGCGGCCCGCGCCGAGTACCGCGCCTGGCTCGCCGCCCGTCCCGTCGGCAGTGCCGTCACCGACCTGCTCGGCGCCGCCCGCGGCGACGACGCCCTGCTGCGCGGTCTCGCCTTCGAGGCCCTGCGGGTGGTCGGCGCCCCGGCCGAGCCCGACGTGCGCTCCGTGGCCGACGAGCCCACCCTGCGGCCGTACGCCCTGCTGTGGCTGGCCGAGCACGACGGGATCGACCCGGAGGACGCCCACGAGGTGCTCACCCGTCAGGAGGCCACCTGGCTGTGGGTCGACACCGCGGCCGCCGTCGCCGACCACGGTGAGGCCCCGATGCTGGTGCGGCACCTGGAGTCCGCCCTCCAGCCGACCGTCCCCCAACTGCTCGACGAGGTACGGGCCGTGGGCCACCCGCGCACCGTGCAGGTCCTGGTCGCCCTCGCCGCCGCCCACCCCGACCCGGCCCTCGCCAAGGCCGTCCGCCGCGCCGCCTTCCAGGTGCACACCGGCGGGTGAGTCAGGGGCGGGTCTCCGGCGCGTACGTCCCGAAGCTCCACACATTGCCCTCGACGTCCCGGGCCATGTAGTCCCGGGAGCCGTAGTCCTGGTCCGTCGGGGGCATCAGGATCTCCGCGCCGTGCTCCACGGCGTGGCGGTGGTGCGCGTCGACGTCGTCCACGACCACGTACACTCCGGTCGGGCCCGCGTCCTTCATCAGCTTGTCGTAGGCGCTGCCGGTGCCCTTCGAACCGAGCATCACCGCGCCGTTGCCCTGCACCAGCTCGGCGTGGGCCACCAGGCCGTCCTCGCCCTCGTACACCGCGAGTTCGGTGAAGCCGAAGGCCTCCGTCAGCTGTCTGATCGCCGCCTTCGCGTCCGCGTACAGCAGTGCGGGGTAGATGCTCGGACGTCCACCACCGGTACCCGTCATGCCGATCACTCCCTTGTGACCAAAAAGCCGGACATCGATCCGTGGACCAGTCTCGCAGCGACCACTGACAACGGCCCTCGCACGAGGTCCGGGCCCTCACCGGAACGTGTCGCAGCGCTCCATCTCGCCGCTCCGGTACCCCTCCCGGAACCACTGCTGGCGCTGCGCGGCCGACCCGTGCGTCCACGACTCCGGCGTCACCCGCCCCTGGAACCGCTCCTGGATCCGGTCGTCGCCCACGGCCGCCGCCGCGTCCAGGCCGTCGGTGATGTCCGCGTCCGTGAGACTCGTGATCAGCGGGCGGCCCGTCGACTCGTCCTTCGTCGTGGTCGCGTGGCGTGCCCACACCCCGGCGTAGCAGTCGGCCTGGAGCTCCACCTTCACCGCGTTGCTGTCCGCGCCCGTGCGCCCGTCCTGCGACCGGCTCAGCGTGCCCATGAGGTCCTGCACGTGATGCCCGTACTCGTGCGCCACCACGTACGCCTGCGCGAACGGCCCGCCACTGGCCCCGAACTTCGACCGCAGCTCGTCGAAGAAGCCGAGGTCGAGATAGACCTTCCGGTCGCCCGGACAGTAGAACGGCCCGACCGCCGAGGTCGCCGACCCGCACGCCGTGCCGATCCGCTCACCGAACAGGATCGTGGAGGAGCGGGTGTAGGTGGCACCGCGCCGCTGGAACTCCTGGTCCCAGTAGTCCTGCACGCTGTTGACCACCGCCACCGTCCGGCAGTCGTCGCGCGTGTTCGCGTCCTGCCCGGTCCTGCAGCTCCGCTCGACCTCGGCGAGGCCGGAGGCCGTGGCCGCGGGCTGTCCGCCGCCGTCGGTGAGCCCGAGCTGGTCCGGGCCGACGCCGAGGAAGAGCCCGAGGAGCAGGACGATCAGCCCGCCGATGCCACCACCGATGGTCGCCTTCCCGCCCGGGATGCGGCTGCCGCGCACGTCCTGCACCTCGGAGGTGTCCAGCCTGGCGTCGTCGTCGAACTGCATGCGGACACCTCCGGGCGGGGGACGGCGACGGGACCGATCGGCTACCCGGAGGGAGACCAACCGAACACCCGAACCCAGAAAAAGTGCTTGCATGCCCCCGTTAGACTTGGCCCATGGCCATTCTCCTCGCGCATTAGACGGCGGGAACGCCTCAGCCGCCCACCCGTCAATCCCGAATCCGCCCTGGAGTCTGTCCGTGATCTCCGCCTCCGGTATCGAGCTGCGCGCCGGCGCCCGAGTCCTCATCGAGTCCGCCACCTTCCGAGTCGCCAAGGGCGACCGCATCGGCCTGGTCGGCCGCAACGGCGCGGGGAAGACCACCCTCACCAAGTGCCTGGCCGGTGAGGGCATCCCCGCCGCGGGCCAGATCACCCGCTCCGGCGAGGTCGGCTACCTCCCCCAGGACCCGCGCACCGGCGACCTCGACGTGCTCGCCCGCGACCGCATCCTCTCCGCGCGCGGCCTCGACATCCTGCTGAAGAAGATGCGTGACAACGAACAGCGCATCGCCAACGGCTCCGGCGCCACCCGCGAGAAGGCCCTGCGGCAGTACGAGCGCCAGGAGACGGAGTTCCTGACCAAGGGCGGGTACTCCGCCGAGGCCGAGGCCGCCACCATCGCCGCCGCGCTGAACCTCCCCGACCGGGTGCTGGGCCAGCCCCTGCACACCCTCTCCGGTGGTCAGCGCCGCCGTATCGAACTGGCCCGGATCCTGTTCTCCGACGCCGACACCCTGCTCCTCGACGAGCCCACCAACCACCTCGACGCCGACTCGATCATCTGGCTGCGGGACTACCTCAAGACCTACCGCGGCGGCTTCATCGTGATCTCCCACGACGTCGACCTGGTCGAGACGGTCGTCAACAAGGTGTTCTACCTGGACGCCAACCGCGCCCAGATCGACGTCTACAACATGGGCTGGAAGCTCTACCAGCAGCAGCGCGAGGCCGACGAGAAGCGCAGGAAGCGCGAGCGGCAGAACGCCGAGAAGAAGGCCGCCGCCCTGCACTCGCAGGCCGACAAGATGCGCGCCAAGGCCACCAAGACGGTCGCCGCGCAGAACATGGCCAAGCGCGCCGACAAGCTCCTCTCCGGCCTCGAAGCCGTGCGTCAGCAGGACAAGGTCGCCAAGCTGCGCTTCCCCGAGCCCGCGCCCTGCGGCAAGACCCCGCTGATGGCGGAGGGCCTGTCGAAGTCGTACGGCTCGCTGGAGATCTTCACCGACGTCGACCTGGCCATCGACAAGGGCTCCCGCGTGGTCATCCTGGGCCTCAACGGCGCGGGCAAGACCACCCTGCTGCGCCTGCTCGCCGGCACCGAGCAGCCGGACACGGGCGCGGTCGTGCCCGGCCACGGCCTCAAGCTCGGCTACTACGCCCAGGAGCACGAGACCCTCGACCCCGAGCGCACCGTCCTGGAGAACATGCGCTCGGCGGCGCCCGACCTCGACCTCGTAGAGGTGCGCAAGACGCTCGGCTCGTTCCTCTTCTCCGGCGACGACGTCGACAAGCCGGCCGGAGTCCTCTCCGGCGGTGAGAAGACCCGTCTCGCGCTCGCCACCCTGGTCGTCTCCTCGGCGAACGTCCTGCTCCTCGACGAGCCCACCAACAACCTCGACCCGGCCAGCCGCGAGGAGATCCTCGGCGCCCTGCGCACCTACAAGGGCGCGGTCGTCCTGGTCACCCACGACGAGGGCGCCGTCGAGGCGCTCCAGCCGGAGCGGATCATCCTGCTGCCGGACGGCGTCGAGGACCTGTGGGGCGCGGACTACGCGGATCTCGTGGCCCTCGCCTGACCGTCGGTGCCGCTTGATCGAATGCGTGATCAACGGCGTATGGATCATTCGGCCCACCGGTGATCCATCATCTGTGTGAGATCTCCTCGTACCGAGGTGTGTCCTACATCGATTTCACGGCCGAGTCCTTTATCGACAAGGGCTCGGCCGTCGTGCGTCTCTGACCTGGCCTTTCACAAAGGAACCCGTTCGGCGGTACGAACGCGCCCGGGTGGAATCACAGATTCCGCATGTGGGGGACCGCTCCTGTCGTCAAAACCATGTCTTACGGACCTTGCCGAATGGGTGGCCATGAACGCCCGGAGGGGTGATCATGAGAGAACCAGAGCGCACTTCCCATGAGGAGGACCGGGTGGCCGAGACTCTGAAGAAGGGCAGCCGGGTAACCGGCGCCGCGCGCGACAAGCTCGCGGCAGACCTGAAGAAGAAGTACGACTCCGGTGCGAGCATTCGGGCACTGGCCGAGGAAACCGGCCGCTCGTATGGCTTCGTACACCGGATGCTCAGCGAATCGGGCGTCACGCTTCGTGGGCGTGGCGGGGCGACGCGGGGCAAGAAGGCCGCGTCGTCCTGAGCCGGGCGGCCCATCGGCTTCGATGGTGGCCACCCGGTCGGTCGGACGACCGGCCGGGTGGTTACTGTGCAGTCACTTAGCATCGCAGCATCGCTCTGCTGACCGCACGCATCGGAGGCGCCCCATGGCTATGTCCAGCCAGGACGGCCAGGAATCAGTTCCCCTGCTCGACAGGGACGGCGTACGGCTCACCGTCGAGGACACCCTCGCCACGGTGACGCTGACCAACCCGGCCAAACGCAACGCCCAGAGCCCCGCTCTGTGGCGGGCGCTCGCCGAGGCGGGCCGGCTGCTGCCGGGCTCCGTTCGTGTGGTCGTGCTGCGCGGCGAGGGCAAGTCCTTCTCCGCCGGGCTCGACCGGCAGATGTTCACGCCCGAGGGGATCGAGGGCGAGCCGTCGTTCATCGAGCTCGCCCGCAGTGGTGACGCCGAAGTCGACGCCGCCATCGCCGGGTTCCAGGAGGGCTTCACCTGGTGGCGGCGCAGTGACGTCGTGTCCATCGCCGCCGTGCAGGGGCACGCCATCGGGGCGGGCTTCCAGCTGGCCCTCGCCTGTGACCTGCGCGTCGTCGCCGACGACGTGCAGTTCGCCATGCGCGAGACCAGCCTCGGCCTGGTCCCCGACCTCACCGGCACCCACCCCCTGGTGGGCCTCGTCGGATACGCCCGGGCGCTGGAGATCTGCGCCACCGGGCGCTTTGTCACGGCCGAGGAGGCCGTGAGCACCGGCCTCGCCAACGTCGCCGTACCCCTGGACCAGCTCGACGGCGCCGTGCGGGACCTGACGGCCGCCCTTCTGTCCGCCCCCCGCGACGCGGTCATCGAGACCAAGGCGCTGCTGCGCGGCGCCCAGGACCGCACCTACGACGAGCAGCGCGGCGCCGAGCGCGCGGCCCAGACCCGACGGCTGCGGGACCTCGCCGGAGTCGGCGACTAGGGCCTGTCCGGCGGATCATGCCGGCGTCGCGGGGCTGGGCACGCCCGTCTGCCGCGTTGTCGTCACTCGCCGACGCTCCGCGTCGACTCC